>NZ_JBNDKT010000009.1:0-272326 GCF_050435685.1 Paraburkholderia sp. GAS448 | reverse complement strand
TCTCGGGTAGCACAACCGAGCGCTATTCGCCCCGCTGGTTCATCTACGCTGAGTAGTCTGGATTGACGCGCGCGGAACGACGACTGGTTCAAGCGCAAAGGCGCGCGGCGGTGCTTCGGGAGTGTAAGCGCGTGAGTACCGTAGCGTCGCGAAACCGCTCCGCGACGCACGCAGTGCGGAGTGGGATGAATGAGCCCTTTGTCACTGGCGCTGCTGTGCGAGGGACGGTCTGGTGTCGGACCTATGTCGCGTCCCCTGCGGGGGCGACACTTCATGGGGTGCCGTTCCCCGTCAGTCTCACCCCCCGAAGAGACAAGTCTTCGGCGCCTTTCTTTTGCCTACTTTTCTTTGGCAAGACAAAGAAAAGTAGGTGCCGCCCCGCACAGGGGCGACGCTAATAAACCAAAAGCAAATCAAGGAAAGGCAACACCCCAGGCAAACCACCCGAACCCCAAACCGCCAACCGCCAACCGCCAACCCCAAACCCTTACTTGACCTTGTCCTTATCAAGCTTCTTCCCAGTAGCCGCATTAAACTTCTCGACATACTCCTCGATAAGCTTTCTCATCGCCTTCCCGATCTTCCGATAGTCGGACTCGTTAAGATTCGCAAGCGAAACCCGCCCGGATGGATGCTGCGTCCCAAACCCGAGCCCAGGCAGCAACACCACTCGCGCCTCTCGCGCCAGCCGGAACAGCAACTCCGAAGGCTCCGTATTCTTGAAAAGCCAGTCAACGAACTCCTGCCCAAAAGCCCGCTTGCCAAGAAACTCGAGATCCAGAATCGTGTACTAATCGACCTGGTTCTCGTCGTCGTCCGGGAACGAAATGGCGATCTCCTCGAACAGCGCTTTCTTGCGGTTGCGGATCAGCCGCAGCCGCACGGTTTCGGCGTCGCTGAGTCCGAGCTTCGCGATCGCTTCGGACGCCGTGCCGATTACGGCGGATTCGGTCGCCGCGCCGGCGAGCAGTCCGGAAGCCGTGCCCCGGTCGAGCCCGAGCAGCGCCACCGCGATCATGATGAGCGCCGTCACGGAAACGATTTCAACGACGGATAACAGCCCGTAACGCCAGCCTCGTCCGATATTGGCAAAGAACTGCGGACCGCCGGTAAAACCCAGCGCAAAAATGAATAGCGCGAATGCAATGTTTTTTAGATCGGGGGCAATACGGGCGCCGGTCTGCCCCAGTAACAAAGCGACGATCAGCGTGCCGCATACGCCGCCCAGCTGGATCGGTCCGACCTTGAAGGAGCCGATGAAGTATCCGAGCGCAAGGCTTGCGAACAGCGCAATCTCTGGTTGAGACCTGAGCAATTCACCGATCATACGCTGGCTCGCTCTTTCACCGGGTCATTTAGCAAAAAGCATAAAAAATGCGTAATAAAACGATGTCAAATGGATCAGTTACAACTTACGAACGAGCGCAATCATTCCGGCACGGAAATTGAATAACGTTGATTGCATTCAATATTTATTCCGCCGCGATGGTGGAACCAGCAGATGCCCGGGGGATACAGGGTAAAAGCGACAGTGGCGCGAACCACTTGTCTGGCGTGGCAGACATCGATTCCTCGTGAAGTTGTCCAGCAACTCGGGAAAACCGCTATCCGTACTGATATGCCGTATATATGTCGTTTCGATTACCGTAAGCAGACAACTTTTCTGGCAGTCCATTACCGCGAAACAACATGCTGGCTTGTGAAATTGTCAAATTTCACCGCTGTTTTAATTAAATATTGTAATTCCTCGTAACTGTCAATATTATTTTTAACCGGAGGCGCATTTTTGCAGACGAGCCGATCGTTCTGGTAATCGGCCCGCTGAATGCCGTAAGGCCAACTCCGCACGGCTTTGCCGTGCAAATACGAGGCGAAATCCCATGAACCAGATTCATGCCATGCGCGTATTCGTCAGAGTCGCCGAGACCCAGAGTTTTCGCCGCGCAGCTCAGCAGCTCGATGTATCGAATGCGCTCGTCACGCGCTACGTAGCCATGCTCGAAGCCCATCTGCAAACCAGGCTCATTAACCGCACAACCCGCAACCTTGCTCTGACCGAATCCGGCAACCGCTACCTGGAAGGATGCCGCGGACTGCTCGAGGAACTCGATCACCTGGAAAGCACCGTCGCCCACTCCGACCGCGAGCCGAGCGGCACGTTGCGCGTGGTGGCATCGGGCGCGTTGTCGCTGCTGTCGCTCACGCCTTTGCTCGACGGCTTTAGCCGTCTCTATCCGAAAGTCCGGATCCGCCTCACGATCGCGGAGCGTCATGTCGATCTGGTTGAAGACGGCTACGACGTCGGCATCGTTACCGCGTTCATGGTGACGGGCACGGAACTGGTCGAACGGCCGATCGGCACCAATGCGCTCGTGCCGTGCGCGTCGCCCGCCTGGCTCGCCGAACACGGCGAGCCGCGCACGCCGCAACAGCTCGCGCAGCATGCGTTCGTCGCGTTGCCCACCGACCAGCGCAGCCCGACGTGGCATTTCGCGAGCGCCAACGGGCCAGCCGAACAGATCACGTTGCAACCGTCCTATACCGTCAACAGCGCGTTGATGGTGCGCCTTGCGGCGCTAGCCGGCATGGGGGTGGCGATCCTGCCGTCTCAACTCGTCGCCGACGATCTGGCCTCGGGTGCCCTGAAGCGCGTCGTGCCGGACTACACGGTGGACGATCCCGAGGCGAAAGTGTCGATCGTCTATCCGAGCCGGCAATACCTGCCCACGAGGACGCGCGCGTTCATCGATTACGCGCTCGAACACTTCGCTCTCGGCAAGGCCACGGCGGCCGCGCCCGCGCCTGCGCCCGCGGAACCGGTCCTCGCGGATCTGCACGAGATGCCGGGCGTATAACGGCCGTATGGTCATCCTGGGGCGTCACGGCGGTGATCACTCCGGTGGTCATCGCCATGGTCGCGGCTGCGATCAGCGATGGCCTTGTCGCCAGCCAGTCGAGCACGCGGTATAGGGAGAAGCTCATACGCATGATCCTGTTCAGCAGCCGTCAGTACGACATCGATACGTTCAACGAAGCCAACGCCGCGTTCGGCTATGAACTCCACTTCCAGGAGTCGAATCTCGATGCCGAAACGGCCATCCTCGCGGATGGCTACGAAGCCGTGTGCCCGTTCGTCAACGATAACGTCGATGCCGCCGTGATCGAACGTCTGCGCGCCGGCGGCACGCGGCTCATCGCATTGCGCTCGGCGGGCTTCAATCACGTCGATCTGGCGGCGGCGCAAGCGGGCATCCCTGTCATGCGTGTGCCGGCCTACTCGCCGTACGCGGTTGCGGAACATGCGGTCGGCCTGATACTCGCGCTGAACCGGCGTCTGCCGCGCGCGGTCGCGCGCACGCGCGAGGGCGACTTTTCGCTGCATGGACTGCTCGGCTTCGACCTGCACGGCAAGACCGTTGGCATCGTCGGCACCGGCATCATTGGTCGCGTGTTCGGCCGCATCATGGCGGGCTTCGGCATGCAGGTGCTGGCGCACGATCCCGGCGCCCCGGCCGCCGACCTGCTCGCGATCGGCGCGCGCTACGTACCGCTCGACACGCTGCTCGCCGAATCCGATGTGGTCAGCCTGCACTGCCCGCTACTGCCCTCGACGTATCACCTCATCGATGGTGGTGCGCTCGCCAAAATGAAATTCGGCTCGATGCTGATCAATACGGGCCGTGGCGGACTCGTCGAAAGCAATGCGTTGATCGGCGCGCTCAAGAGCGGCCAGTTGGGAAATCTCGGGCTGGACGTGTACGAGGAAGAGGGTGGAATCTTTTTCGGTGCGCCTGTGAACGTCGTTCAGGCGCGCAACTGAGCGGCGGTGGCCGCTTCGACAGCCGCCCGCGCCTCGTCGGATGCACCGCACATCTGGTGCAGCAACGCCGCTTCGCGCTCATGCACCTCGACCGGGAAGCAGCGGGCCCCCGCGGCCTCCAGATACCGGGCACGGTGCTGGCCATTGCGGAACCCCACCACGCCTTCGCGCCCCAGTCGAAGCCATCCGGACAGTCCGCGCGCGCGACGGGTCGTGACGGTGACATACGGCATCTCGGGCACGCGCACGTTGTCCGGATCGAGAAACTCACGGATGCCGCGTATCTTGCCGGAATGCCATTCGTTGACCGGTCTGAGCACGTAATCGGTGTCATCGCGATCGGCGCATACGAGCAACCGGCGAGCGTCCACCAGCACGACTTCATGGCGCGCGCCGTCGGCGGCGAAGACACGCTTCAGGCGCACGTGGTCGTAATACGGATGGGCGCCGAGCGGCACGATCCAGAACGGTTCGGCAACCGGCTGCACTGCATTCGACCCGGACAGGGTATTGGACACGGGCACGGCGGCCTCTATACGCCGGGCTCAGGCACCCGGCCAGTTAAAAAGCTGCTCACAGTACTGTTCGAATGTGAAAATCATGTGACATCAGACCCCACTGACTACACTTGAGCACCGCCAGGGTGCGCGCGCTTGCCTCTTTCGCGGCCTGACGCGAGGCACGGAGACAGTCATGACCACGGAAGCCTTCGGTGAACACGTCCGGATCGAACCTGCCGGCGCCGTCGCCACCATCGTCCTCGAGCGGCCGGCGCGCCGCAACGCGGTCGACCGTCCGACCGCCGAGGCGCTGAGCGCCGCGTTCCAGCGCTTCGAGGCAAACGCCGCGTGGCGCGCGGCGGTGCTGTTCGGCGCAGGCGGTACGTTCTGCGCGGGCGCGGACCTGACCGCGCTCGCCGACGACACCCGCCGCAACGAACTGCATCCGGATGGCAGCGGCCCGGGGCCGATGGGTCCTACGCGAATGGCGTTCACGAAACCGGTCATCGCCGCCATTGCAGGATACGCCGTCGCGGGCGGACTCGAACTGGCGGCGATGTGCGATCTACGAGTCGTCGAGGTCGATGCCGTGCTCGGCGTATTCTGCCGGCGCGTCGGCATTCCGCTGATCGACGGCGGGACGATCCGGCTGCCCCGGCTGATTGGTCTGTCACGGGCGCTCGATCTGATCCTGACCGGCAGGCCGGTCGATGCGCATGAAGCGCTCGCTTTGGGCCTCGCGAACCGCGTGGTGCCGAAAGGCACCGCGCGCCAGGCGGCCGAGCAACTGGCCGCTGAACTGGCGGCGTTCCCTCAGGCCGCCCTGCTCGCCGACCGGCGCTCCGCGCTCGACAACAGCCCGCTCGACGATCTGGCCGAAGCGTTACGCCGCGAAGGTGCGGGAGGCTACCCGGCTGTGTTCGATGAAGGCGTCGCAGGCGCCGCGCGTTTCGCGGGCGGTGCCGGGCGACACGGCGATGTCGTATAGGCTCCCCGGCCAGCACATGACACGTATCGCCGGACAGACCAGCCGATTCCCGTCGAAATGCCCCGCCCCTGCTCGTCCAGCCAGGCGCGAGAGCGCGGTATGTCGCGAAAAAAGAACAGGTCGATCGGTCCCCAGCGCCTTTGTATTGGCTTAGGTACAATCACCTACTGATTTACCCTTGCCGGCGCTTGCGCTCTTCGCCCCGAAAACGCGCGCCCGCTCCTGCGTGCCGCGCCGAAGCTCCCCATCATGCCTTTGCCCCTCCTTGCCCTTGCCGTTGCCGCGTTTGGAATCGGTACCACTGAATTCGTCATCATGGGCCTCCTGCCCGATGTCGCACGTGATCTGTCCGTGTCGATTCCGGCCGCCGGCATGCTGGTGTCCGCTTACGCGCTCGGCGTGACGATCGGTGCGCCCATCGTCGCGATCGCGGTGGCGAACATGCCGCGCAAGAAGGCGCTGATGAGCCTGATCGGCGTGTTCATCGTCGGCAATCTGCTGTGCGCGGTGGCGCCGGGTTATGGCGTGCTGATGGCCGCGCGCATCGTCACCGCGTTCTGTCACGGCGCGTTCTTTGGCATCGGCTCGGTGGTGGCCGCCGGTCTCGTGGCGCCCAACCGTCGCGCGCAGGCGATCGCGCTGATGTTCACCGGCCTCACGCTCGCCAACGTGCTCGGCGTGCCGCTCGGCACCGCGCTCGGCCAGGCGGTGGGCTGGCGCGCGACGTTCTGGGCGGTGACGGGTATCGGCGTGCTGGCCGCGGCAGCGCTCGCTGTCTGTCTGCCGGCGAAGATCGAGATGCAGAAGGCGAGCCTCATACATGAATTCAGCGTGCTGAAAAACCCTCAGGTGCTGATGGTGATGGGCATCAGCGTGCTCGCTTCGGCAAGCCTCTTCTCGGTGTTCACCTACATCACGCCGATTCTCGAAGACGTCACCGGCTTCACGCCGCACGCCGTCACGATGGTGCTGCTGCTGTTCGGGCTCGGACTAACTGTCGGCAGCACGCTCGGCGGCAAGCTGGCGGACTGGCGGCTGATGCCGTCGCTGCTCGCGTTCCTGCTTGCGCTCGGCGTGGTCCTGGCCGTGTTCGCCGGTACGATGCACGCCGCAGTTCCCGCGATGATCACGATCTTCGTCTGGGGCGTGCTCGCCTTTGCAATCGTGCCGCCGCTGCAGATCCTGATCGTCGACCGCGCGAGCGCCGCGCCGAATCTGGCCTCGACGCTCAATCAGGGCGCCTTCAATCTCGGCAATGCGACGGGCGCGTGGCTCGGCGGAATGGCGATCGGCGCGGGCGTGCCCTTGACCTCGCTGCCATGGGTCGGCGTCACGATGGTGAGCGGCGCACTCGCGTTGACGCTCTGGTCCGTGTCGCTCGAGCGCCGCGCGCAACGGACCGCCCTTCCGGGGTCGGCTGGAACGGCCTGAGCACGTGCGCCCGCGCCAACTCACAGGCGCCTGAAAATACAGGGGAAACCTCAGCCGCCAGTCTCCCTCGCCTCGCTTACCGATGCGCCGGCAGAATCTCTCCGACGCACGTGCCAAAACCCACCCGGTAGCCGTCGCCCTGACACCATCCGGCGAGCGTCAGCTCGTCGCCGTCCTCAATGAAGGTGCGGGTGCCGCCTTCCTTCAGCTCGAGCGGCTTCTTGCCGTTCCACGTCAGCTCCAGCAGACTGCCGAACGAGTCTTCCGTGGGTCCGCTGATCGTCCCCGATCCCATCAGATCGCCAACCCGCGTGTTGCACCCCGACACCGTGTGATGCGCGAGTTGCTGCGCCATGGTCCAGTACATGTGGCGGAAATTCGTGCGGGCGATGGTCGTCGCCTCGCGGGCCGACTGCGGCCGCAGATGCACCTCGAGCGCGATATCGAACGCATGATGGCCGTCGTGATGCAGGTAGTCGAGCGGCTGCGGTTCCTGCGCCGGCTGCGCGACGCGGAACGGTTCGAGCGCGTCGAGCGTGACGATCCACGGCGAGATCGTCGTCGCGAAGGTTTTCGCATTGAACGGCCCGAGCGGCACGTATTCCCACTGCTGGATATCGCGTGCGCTCCAGTCGTTCAGCAGCACCATGCCGAAAATATGGGCTTCAGCGTCCTTGCATGCGACCGGTTCGCCGAGCGCGTTGCCGCGTCCGATGATGAAGCCCGTCTCCAGTTCGATGTCGAGCTTCCGGCACGCGCCGAACACCGGGCGCTCCGCATCGGGTAGCTTCAGCTGTCCGTTCGGACGCCGCACCGGCGTGCCGCTCACCACCACCGACGACGCCCTTCCGTTGTACCCGATCGGCATCTCCGACCAGTTCGGCAGCAGCGCATTCTTCGGGTCGCGGAACATCGAGCCGACATTCGTCGCGTGCTCCTTCGACGAATAGAAATCCGTATACCCGGGAATCTCGACCGGCAGATGCAGCGCCGCATCGACGAGACGCATCAGCGCACGGTCGCGCAATGCGGTGTCATCGCGCAGCGTGGCGGTGTCGCGCGCCAGCAGGCTGCTCAACTGGATCCGCACGCTGCGCCACGCGTCGCGGCCCAGCGCGATGAAATCGTTGAGCGAATCACGCCCGAACACGCCCTGGGCCGACGCCGGCAGGCGCAGCAAGCCAGCGTTTTCCAGAACCGGCAGGTCGACGACACAATCGCCGATCGCCACGCCCACGCGCTTCGCGGGATTCTTCCTGTCGCTGAAGATACCGAACGGCAGGTTCTGGATCGAAAAGTCGCAGGCGGGATGGTTTGCCGTCTCGACCCAGCTTTTGCGCGACGGATCGAGCGTCGCCTGAAGATCGCTCAATGCGTTCATCGTTGCTCCGGATTGAAGTGTTTCTTGAGACCCTGCCAGCACTCGAAGTAATGCGCCTGCAGTTGCGCGGTTTCGAGCGCGAAGCGCGTCGGCTTGATCAGGGTGCGGGTTTCGAACATGAAGGCCATCGTGTCGCCGACCTTGTGCGGCTTCGACGTGTCGCCGTGCGACGCCTTCTCGAACGTGTCCGCGTCGGGACCATGCCCCGACATGCAGTTGTGCAGGCTCGCGCCGCCCGGCACGAAACCTTCGGCCTTGGCGTCGTACACGCCGTGCACGAGGCCCATGAACTCGCTCGCGACGTTGCGGTGGAACCAGGGCGGGCGGAACGTGTCTTCGGCAGCAAGCCAGCGCGGCGGGAAGATCACGAAGTCGAGCGTATCGACGCCCGGCGTGTCGCTTTGCGCCTGCAGCACCAGGAAGATCGACGGATCCGGATGATCGAAGCTGATCGAGCCAATCGTGTTGAAGCGGCGCAGGTCGTATTTGTATGGCGCGTAGTTGCCGTGCCAGGCGACCACATCGAGCGGCGAATGCCCGATATCCGCGCGCCACAGGTGGCCGTTCATTTTCGCCACCAGTTCGAACGCGCCTTCGCGATCTTCGTAGGCAGCATGCGGCGTGAGGAAATCGCGCGGATTGGCGAGGCCATTCGAGCCAATCGGCCCGAGATCAGGCAGGCGCAACTGCGCGCCGAAGTTCTCGCAGATATAACCGCGCGCCGTGCCGTCCGGCAGCGCAACCGAAAAACGCACGCCGCGTGGAATCACGGCGATCTCGAAGGGTTCGATATCGAGGCGGCCGAGTTCGGTTGCGATATGGAGACGCCCGTCCTGCGGCACGATCAGCAGTTCGCCGTCGGCCGTGTAGAAAAAGCGGTCTTTCATCGACCGGTTCGCCGCATACAGATGAATCGCGCAGCCATTCATCGCTTCTGCCGAGCCGTTGCCGGCCATCGTCACCCAGCCGTCGATGAAATCGGTCGGCTCCGCAGGCATCGGCAACGGGTCCCAGCGCAACTGGTTGGGCGGCGTCGGCGGCACGTCGGCGAAGTTCGCCACCAGCTGGTGCGACGGTATTGGCGTGAACGGCTGATGCACGGCCGCGGGGCGGATGCGGTACAGCCACGAGCGGCGGTTGTGGCCGCGCGGCGCAGTGAACGCCGTGCCCGAGAGCTGCTCCGCATACAGCCCGTAGGCCGCGCGCTGCGGTGAGTTGCGCCCTTGCGGCAAGGCGCCGGGCAGCGCCTCGGTCGCAAATTCGTTGCCGAAGCCCGACTGATAGCCGGGCTCGATTTCATGTCGCGTAGACGTACTGTTCATGCAGATTCTCCATGGATACTCAGGTCGCGCGCTGTCGAGGCGCCACGCTGCAGCGTCACACCGGCCAACGCGAGGACGAGCAGCGCCGAACACAGCACCGGCACCGCGGCCGCGTGAAAGAGCGACGCATTCGACCAGTTGAGCACAATCAGCTGGCCGCCGATGAGCGGCCCGATCACCGAACCGATCCGGCCGATGCCGAGGCTCCAGCCGATGCCGGTCGAGCGCAGCGAAGTTGGGTAGTAGTGCCCGGCAAGCGCGTTGACGGCCGGCTGCCCGCCCACGACGCAAAAGCCGCCCGCGAACACGATGACGAGGAGCCACGGCAGCGCATGGGCAACCGTGCCGATCGCACCGACCGTCAACGCGGCGCCGACAAAGCAGACAAACAGCACGCGCACAAATCCGAAGCGTTCGATGAACCAGCCAAGCAGCAGCGTGCCGACCACGCCGCCGGTCTGCAGCACCGTGCCGACGATCACCGCCGTGGACGGCGAATAGCCTGCGTCGCGCATCACCGTCGGCAGCCAGTTGGACAGAAAGTACAGATCGATCAGGTTCATGAAGCTGATCGCCCACAGGATCAGCGTCACCCGGCCGCGCCCGGCGCGAAACAGTTCCGCGACCGGAGCGCCGTCATCTGCCTTTTCGCGCACGACGATGCGGGTGTTCCCGTCGATCGGCAGCGCCGGATCGAACTTCGCGAGCCAGCGTCTTGCGCGCCCGGTGTGCCCCTTGATCACGAGGAACTGCAGCGATTCGGGCAACGCCACGAGCATCGCGAAAGCGAGCAGCAGCGGTACCGCGCCGCCGACCCAGAACACCGCGCGCCAGCCGTAAGACGGAATCAGCGCCGCGCTGATGAAGCCGCCGAGCGCTGCCCCCACCGTAAAGCCGCACGACACGAGCATCATGCGCTTTACGCGATGTGCGGGCGTCGAGAACTCGCCGACCAGCGCCATCGCGTTCGGCATGATGCAGCCCAGCCCGAGGCCTGTAATGAAGCGCAAGGCAATCAGCGCGGGGATGGTCGTCACGAACGGCGTCGCCAGCATGGACAGCGCGAAAAAGAATGTGGCGCCGATCAGCACCGGCCGGCGGCCGATGCGGTCGGCCAGCACCGACAGCCCCAGTGCGCCCAGCAGCATGCCGAACAGGCTCGCGCTGAACACCGGCCCGAGCGCGGCCTTCGACACGTGCCATTCGCCGATCACGCTCGGCGCGACGTACCCCATCGCCTGGGCGTCGAAGCCGTCGATCACGAGGCACAACCCGCACAGCGCGAGCAGCAGGAAATGGAAGGCCGGATGACGCGTTTCACCAAGTACACGCTCGACTTCGATGACAGGGGAAGGCGCCGGATGGGCCGTCATGGGGTGTCTCCTCGTTCTCGCTGGTCGTTTGGTCGACCGGGATGTTTCGCTCGGGAAGGCCCCTCGTTCGGAAGCCAGCCCTAGGATTTACGTATAGTAAAACTAATTACGAATAGTGAAATTAACGTAAACCCTGAACAGGCTCTGCCACCGCACTATCGATATAAGGATTTTGTTCATGTCGCCCGGGCACTCGCTGCTACCATCGAGGGATGCGGCAACGTGCCGCGATATCGATGCGCCGCACCGGCCACCCATCCGAATCCATGATCCCGCCGACCATTCCCGAACTCGTCGCCCGTGCTGCCAGTCACCCGTTTCTCGGCGAGCATCTGGCGATGGGAACGGCTGATCAACATGACTACGCTGTCGCCAATCACGACAACATCGTCCTGGGCAGCGTCTACGAGCCGATCTTCGATATCAGCGTGCATGCGCTCGCGCAGTCGCTTTCGTCGGCACCCGAAAGCGTCGACCGGTTCGGCGATGAACTGGGATTTCAGGCGGTCACGCAGCGCATCGACGGCGAGCCGTTCGACGCATTCGAACGTGTCGCCGACGATCAGGAACTGGTGGCGCTCGACCGGATGTCACGCGCGCTGCACGCGATCAACTTCTTTGGCGCGCGGCGGCACGGGCTGCTGTTTCTCAAGGTTCACGAGCGGCTTCTGAAGAGCGTGAAGTACGATCACGGGCGGCACTTTTCGGATGTGCTGATCTCGTTCGGACTCAATCCGGCGCGTGTCGTGATCGAACTGCCGTCGGCGGCCGTCGCGCACCGGACCTTCCTCGGCTATCTGACCAAGAGTTATCAGCGCTACGGCTTCAAGGTGGCGGGAAACCTGCAGAACGCCGGGCAGATCCTCGCGGTGTCGGATATGGCGCGGCTCGACTTCATCAAGATGGACGCCAGCACGGCACTCAGAGATTCAACGGTGAAACCGCTCGTCGGCTATGCGGGACGGCTGAAGATTCCGCTGATCTTCGATCACGTCGCGAGCGAGCATCAGTTCGACCTTTTGCAGCAATACGATGTGCGGTTCGTGCAAGGGGCGCTGTTCGCGGCGCGCGATCGGGCGGTTTGAGGCGGGCAGCTGGGTTTCTGCCGGCGCCTTGACTGACCGGGTTCGTTGGCCTTTTCCCGGGTCTTTTCCCTGATCTTTTCGCTGGGTGCTTTGCGCGCCTCAAAAAATGGCGCCTCGGATGGCGTGGTTCAGGCCGTGTCGCCAAGCCGGCGCGCGAGCGTCTTCAGACGCGGCGCAACGCTCTCCCGGAACACATCCACGCCCATCGACGAAGCCGGCCCGCTACAACTCAGCACAAGCCAGCGGCCTTCACGCGGCTCGCGAAACGGCACGGCGACCGCGTTCACGTCGTCGTGCCAGTCGCGAAACGAATAGCAGCAGCCTTGGGCCGCGAAGGCTTCGATTTCCCGCTCCGCACCGGCGACGAGCGCCGCCCCGTGCTTGCCCGCCGCCTTCTTCAGCTCGGCCAGCAAGGCCGCACGCACGTCCGGCGGCTGCACCGCCAGATATGCGCGGCCCATCGAGCTGGTGAGCATCGACAGCTTCGAACCGGATGCGAGACCCAGCGTCAGCGCGGTTTCACTGCGGATCGTCTCCAGATAGATCATGTCCATCCCGTCACGGCAGCCGAGCGACACCGCCGCGCCCACTTCACGCGCGAAGGTCCGCATGTGCGGCCGAGCCAGTTCGAGCGTGTCGGTGCCGGACAGCAGCGCGAAACCCAGCGACAGCACGCCGGCATCGAGCGCGTACTTGCCGAGCGCTTCGTCGAAGCGCAGATAGCCAAGCACTGTCAACGTATAGGCGAGCCGGTTGACAGTCGCCTTTGGCAAACCCGTGCGTTCGACAAAGTCGCGATTGCCGAGCATCGACTCCCCCGGACGGAAGGCGCGCAGCAGATCAAGCCCGCGAGCGAGGGCAACGACGAATTTGCGTTCATCGAGTGGATCGGAAGGGGTAGATATCGGCGTCATCGGGTGATACACTCAAATCTCATTTGCAAAACATTGTTCCGCCGTGCGGAACTTAAGTCAAGCAGAGATTCAGGAAATCAGGAGAGACACATCATGGCCGACGCCGCGCAGTTTCATTGGGAAGACCCGCTGCTCCTCGATCAGCAACTCACCGAAGACGAACGCATGGTGCGCGACGCCGCAGCGGCGTACTCGCAGGACAAGCTGGCTCCGCGCGTGCTCGAAGCCTTCCGTCACGAAAAGACCGACATCGAGATCTTCCGCGAGATGGGCGAACTCGGCCTGCTCGGCCCGACGATTCCCGAGCAATACGGCGGCCCCGGCCTCAATTACGTGAGCTACGGGCTGATCGCGCGGGAGGTCGAGCGCGTGGATTCGGGCTATCGGTCGATGATGTCGGTGCAGTCGTCGCTCGTGATGGTGCCGATCTTCGAATTCGGCTCCGAAGCGCAAAAATCGAAATACCTGCCGAAACTCGTCACTGGCGAATGGATCGGCTGCTTCGGCCTCACCGAGCCGAACCACGGTTCGGATCCGGGCAGCATGGTCACGCGGGCGAAGAAGGTCGACAGCGGCTATTCGCTGTCCGGCTCGAAGATGTGGATCACCAATTCGCCGATCGCCGATGTCTTCGTCGTCTGGGCGAAGCTGGAGGAAGACGGCAAGGATGAGATTCGCGGCTTCATCCTCGAGAAGGGCTGGAAAGGCTTGAGCGCACCGACCATCCACAGCAAGGTCGGCCTGCGTGCGTCGATCACCGGCGAGATCGTGCTCGACGAAGTGTTCGTACCCGAAGAAAACATGCTGCCGAACGTGAAGGGCCTGCGTGGACCGTTCACCTGCCTGAACTCGGCGCGCTACGGCATCGCCTGGGGTGCGCTCGGGGCGGCGGAATCGTGCTGGTACACGGCCCGGCAATACGTGCTCGACCGCAAGCAGTTCGGCCGGCCGCTCGCCGCCAACCAGTTGATCCAGAAGAAGCTCGCCGACATGCAGACCGAAATCACGCTCGGCCTGCAAGGCGTGCTGCGCCTCGGACGAATGAAGGATGAAGGCACAGCCGCCGTCGAAATCACGTCGATCATGAAGCGCAACTCATGCGGCAAGGCGCTGGATATCGCGCGTCTCGCTCGCGACATGCTCGGCGGCAATGGCATTTCCGACGAATTCGGCATCGCGCGACATCTCGTGAACCTCGAAGTGGTCAACACGTATGAAGGCACGCACGATATCCACGCACTGATTCTCGGCCGTGCGCAGACGGGGATCCAGGCGTTTTTCTGACCTTTGGCGCGAGGTCTGCGGCGAACTAAAAACCCCACGTTCGGTTCCGAACGTGGGGTTTTTGCTTGTGCCTCCGGCGTTTGCCGGCCGGCTCTCACGTCAGCCGGCACCGCCCGGCTTATTTGTCAGGCTGCGGCGTCATGCGCAGATAAGGACGCAACGCCTTGTAGCCCTTCGGAAACTTCTGCCTGATCACCTCTTCGTCCTTCAGCGACGGCACGATCACCACGTCGTCGCCCTGTTTCCAGTTGCCCGGCGTCGCGACGGAATGGTAGTCGGTGAGCTGGAGTGAATCGATCACACGCAGCACTTCGTCGAAGTTACGGCCCGTACTGGCCGGATAGGTGATGATGAGACGCACCTTCTTCTTCGGGTCGATCACGAAGAGCGACCGGACCGTGAACGTCTCGCTCGCGTTCGGATGGATCATGTCGTAAAGCTCCGACACCTTGCGGTCGCCATCGGCCAGAATCGGAAAGCCGACGCTCGCCGCCTGCGTCTCGTTGATATCCTTGATCCACTCCTTGTGCGACTCGGCACTGTCGACCGACAGCGCGATCGTCTTCACATTGCGCTTTTCGAACTCGCTGGCGAGCTTCGCCGTCAGACCGAGTTCCGTCGTGCAAACCGGCGTGAAATCGGCAGGATGCGAAAACAGCACGCCCCAGCTGTCGCCCAGCCATTCGTGAAACCTGATCCGGCCAATACTCGAATCCTGCTCGAAATCGGGTGCGACGTCGCCAAGACGTAGACTCATAATCCTCTCCTTGAAGTGTTCGATTGGTCCGACGCAGGATTAAACCTGCGGGACCGGCAAAATTAGAGCATACGGGATGCGGCTTGCACAGCTAACGAAGATCCCTTCACTACTTTATGAATTTTTGTAATTTTCTCTGGCTTGAGCGAAACTTTGCGTGCCAGATCAACTCCATCAGAATACGATTGTGTCGCCCGCCCCTTTGTGGCGCTGGCGATTCGATGGCAGTGCAGATTCCGGGAACGGTTCCCGCGAAAAGATTGGCAAACGACGCGCTGCGCTCGCCAGCAACCGTTTCTTTAGCTAGGATTAAACGCGTAGCGTGACACGAAGGGAGCTGTCAATGTCGGAAGTCAACAAGGAGAGATTGATGTCGGATATCAAAACAGTCCTCGCGGACGCTGAAGACCTGCTCAAGCAGGCCGCGAGCGCCACGGGCGAGCGCGCTTCGGAACTCCGTGAAACGGCGCTCACACGCCTGAAGCAGGCGAAGGAAAAGGCGGCCGACGTGCAGGTCGTCGTCGTCGAAAAGGGCAAGAAGGCCGCGCGCGCCACCGATGACTACGTGCACGAGCATCCGTGGGCGTCCATCGGCATTGCGGCTGGCGTCGGCGTGCTGGTCGGCCTGCTGATCAATCGCAAGTAATCCAGGCTTTGCGGCCGTCAGCGCCGGTCCACGGTCCGGCGTGCTTCTGACATGGTTGACCGGTGCGCGCCTGGCCGGTCCGCTTCTTCTGGCGCATCTCCAGCATTTCCACACGCAACGCGCATAAGCCATGACGATCGATACACAATCGCAGCGCGCGGATCACGGGCCAGTGCGACGCATCCTCAGCTCTGTATTCGCGATCCTGCAGACGCGGCTCGAACTCATCGGCATCGAACTCGCCGAGGAGAAAGACCGTCTGCTCGCCGTCCTTTTTCTCGGGGTCGCGGCGATGATGCTCGCCATGTTGGCGCTCGTTGCGCTGACGGCCCTTGTCGCCATTGCCTTCTGGGACACCTACCGCTGGCAGGCGCTGGCCGTCATTACCGCGGTTTATGCGCTCGCCGCCGTATTCTGTGGTGTGAAAGCGCGCAATGGATTGCACCACGCACCTGTCGTTTTCGAAGCCACGCTGCACGAGTTCGAAAAAGACCGTGAGATGTTCCGCAAGCGGTAACGCGTTCTCGAGCTTAGGTGTCCGCCCGTCCCGTTCTTCGATCCACAACCGCCGCCAATCACTCATGAGCCAAACCCGCCAGGACCACGCATTTCGCAGCAGCCCGCGGCCCTCGAAGAATCTGAGCGCCCCCCATCTGCGCGCACTGCGCAAGGAGCTGTTGCTCGTCCGTGCGGATGTCGAGCGTATGGAACTCGTGCAGGCAACCGTCGAATTGCGGCGGGCGGTGACCCATTTCAGCTGGCTCAGATTCTTTGTGCCCGGTTTTGGCGGCATGGGTCGGGGCTCGGCGAAGAAAGGGGTGGGCGCAGGCATCGGCGGGTTGCTCAAGCAGTACCCGCTGCTGAGTTCGCTGGTATCTCTGCTGCTCGCGAAACCTCTTCGCAGGACCGTCACCGCGAGCGCCAAGCCGGTGCTGAAATGGGGCAGCCTTGCGCTTGCCGCATGGGAAGCGTATCGGATCTGGCAGCAGGTCAAGGAAAGCAGAGCCGATACTCAACCTGACGCCCCTGATTCGCGCGGCTCGCGCAACGGCGGCTGATCCCGGTTGTGAGCGAACGGCCGCAAGTTGCACTTGCGTGTTCCCCGTTGTGGCGCGAGGGCAAGCCGTCGACACGCGAGTCGGCCTCTCGCCGGGTTTAGCTGATAGGTCATCGGGTATTCCAGCAATCGTTGTCATTCGTCACAACTGCGTCATCGACCCCGCGATTTGTGCGCAACCCCGTCGCGTCGAGAACGAAGGTCCCACACGGGTCATCACGCATAGGCCCCGTCTCCACGGGCCGCGCTTCCAGTGAATATCCTCCGTTGGTATCGTCTGCCGGGAGCGCGCGTAGCCGATAGACGGCCGTGCCGAGCGGCGGAGCCTGATCGAGACCGGACGGTAACGCGGCCGTATCATTGCTGGCTGCCGCTTCCACAAACTGGGCCGCGCGATACAACGCCGATGCTGCATCCACCCGACGACTTCGCGCCACGTGACTTTGATATGACGGCACGGCAAACATCGCGAGCGTTGCTCCTATAGCGATCGCAATGACCAGTTCGAGCAGCGTAAAGGCAGTGACTCGTGAGTTCATGCCGACCTCCGTTCAGTACGGTCTTGCGGCGACGCGCCGCCAACGACGCTCCGTTCTCTCGCCGTCGATTGCGATTTCAAGCTGCAGCCACACCTGCGTGTCAGGGGTCGCACCGAAACCGCGCGCGGTCAGCAGAAAAGCCTGCGCTTCCGGGCGGCTTCCCAGTTGCCATGGTTCAACGAGACATTGGGGCGGCCGGCTCGAGCCGGACCATTGCGCAACGGGTGTGAAGGCGTTTGCTTCGAAAGTCGCCTGGCGCTTCCATGCAACGGGTTCCCCGCCGACAGCGGGAGCGACCGGTGTAATGCTTGTTGTCAAGGTTTGCCCGCATAACGTCAGTGCCGAATCTGCAGCGTGAAAGGCTTGCAGATAGTCGTATATGTTCGTCGTATTGCGCGCAGCGACGAGCGACGTCTCGAACCAGATGGCCGACGTCGTAAGCATCATTGACGAGATCAGTAGCACTAGCGGTAACGCCACGCCGCGCAGGTGCGCGAAGTGACAGCTACGGCGTGAGATATGTCCGGTGAAGCCTCCTTTCATTGCGACACCTCTTCGTTGTTGCGCACTGCGACGCGACGCCAGAACGCCTGCCTTGGACGCGTATCGGTGCCGAGACTGGCGACGCCGTCGCAATCGACATAGCGCATACGTCGACCGAGCGGCGCACCCTGCACCAGCACGCAAAGGTCAACCGCCACGATCTTCGACCACTGGTTCGACGTGATCGCGGACGCGTCAAGCGGTTGCAACGCGCCCGCAGGCCAGTACCTGATCCGCAACTGCTCGACGCCTTCGACGAGCGGCTGTCCGTAGCCCGGCCGCCCGTTACCTTCGCAGTAGAGTTCGGTCTCACCGGTTGATCCGCTTCTGTTCGCGTAAAAGCGGTTGGAGACCAACACACCAGACGCGCCCTCGCTGGCCACCGAACCTTCCACAGCTTGACCAAGGCAGTCGGTTGTCTGGCCGGTGGCTGAAGGCCACGTGGATATGCTGTCGCCGACATAGCGGATGACGATCCCGTCCGAGTGGCTCGCGAGCGCCTCGCAGCTCGGACTATCGTCTCCACCGGTGGGACGCGCACCCGAGCAGCCGAATAGTGCCGGCGCAGCGTTCCCGGGACTGGCGTCGACCGGCGTGAATCCAGCCATCTGGATCTGCTGCCCGAGCAGTGTCAGCGACGCGACGCCGGCTTCGTTGATATACGTCGCATCACTCGCGTGCGTAAAAGCATCGCGCTGCGACCGATAAAGCGACACGGCACCTGCCGTAACCATCAGCCCTAGCGCGGTCGCGATCATCAACTCGAGCAGCGTGTGGCCACGCGTTAGATATCGGCGCCGCTTCATTTCGCAAACGCTATCGCGATGCAGGACATGCCTGGCGCAGCCGTGATGTCGCCGCACGAATCAGGCACGTCGATCACCTCGCCCGACCCGCGCGCCTCCCGCAGCGCGGTCCACGTCACGCGTGCACTCGACATTCCGGCGGCCTGCGCGTTGACCGACGCTTCGCCCTTCGGCAGAATGCTCGCGACACGCGCCTGCCATTGAGTCGTGTCAAAGCCACTCGCACCAGGCGCACGCATCGCTTCAACGATCGAGTCGGCAACGAATACCGCCCGCTCGCGCGCCGCCGTCGCGTTCGCATGACGCGCAATCCATAGTTGCGTTGCGATCAGACCAAGCGCCGTTACGGCGGTTAGCGCCACGGCGAGCAACACTTCGATCAGCGTCCCGCCTGAACAACATCTCGCGTTCCGCCAAGTCATGACGCCGCCCCACTACAAGGGCCCTCTTCGCTGCGTACGCGACCGCCAGCGGCAATGCGCACACAACGTCGCCAGCGGGAGCCGCCTGTTGCCGGCGATGGTGTGCGTGGCGCAATATCGAGGCTGCGAAAGCTACCGATGATCTGACCGGCCGGCGGAGTAAAAGCAATCTCGGTTAATGTTCCCGTCACGCTGACCGCGGCAAGTTCCGGTTGCGCGCGCAACACCGACTGCCCTCCCGCCCGCTCGATCATCACCGCCCATCCGCATGACCAGTCCAGCGATCCATTCGCGCAGGCCTTGCTCACTGCAAGGCATTGGCGTGCTGCATCGATACGGCAAACCGTCACCCGCGCGCCGAGCCTGAGCGCCTCGTTACGCGCATAGGCGAATGTCGAGACGAGCGCCTTCGCGCGCGCATCGACCTGATCGCGTACGTGCCATGCAACGAACGTCGGCGTTGCCATGACGGCGATCACCGCGAGCAACACGACAACGACCATCAATTCGACGAGCGTGAAGCCTCGTCCGCCAGATCGTGTAACCACATTCGATTTCATCTGCATTCCTGATCGATCGAAGAATGCACACAATCTACAGAGGCATCAACGCAACGACAATCTGCCGAATGGCCAGGTAGCGATCGGGCGCTAAGGCACGCCAGAATTCAGGCGTAACGGAAACTGGACGGGATGAAAAATGCGGATGCGCGAAGACTCAGCGCTTACGGGAAGGTTTGCCTGGAGCGGCGGCGGGTGTGGCCATGCGGCGAAACTCTTCGATCACGTCCTCGAATTCGGACACGTCCTCGAAGCGCCGGTAGACCGATGCGAAACGGACATAGGCAATCGTGTCGAGCCCGCGCAGCTCGTTCATGACGAGCTCACCGAGCCGGTCACTACGCACTTCACGCTCGCCGCTGCCCAGCAACTGGTATTCGATGCGGGCGACGGCCGCATCGATCGCGTCCGCGGCAACCGGGCGCTTGCGCAGCGCCAGTTGCATGCTCGCGACGATCTTGCGGCGATCGAATTCCGTGCGGCTGCCGTCCTTCTTGACGACCGACGGCAACGCCAGCTCGACCCGTTCATACGTCGTAAAACGTTTGTCACAGGCCGGGCAGCGACGGCGCCGGCGAATCGCGGCGCCGTCTTCCGACACGCGGGAATCCACCACCTGTGTGTCGTCGTGCCGGCAGAAGGGGCAGCGCATAGCCTGTTAGCGATAAACCGGGAAGCGCTTCGTCAACTCGGCGACCTGCGCGCGTACGCGTTCGATCGTGGCTGCATCTTCCGGGTTGTCGAGCACGTCGGCGATCAGGTTGCCGACCTGCTCCGCTTCCTTCGGGCCGAAGCCGCGCGTCGTCATGGCCGGCGAGCCAAGACGCACACCGCTCGTAACGAACGGCTTTTCGGGGTCGTTCGGAATCGCGTTCTTGTTGACCGTAATGTGCGCCGCGCCGAGCGCCGCTTCCGCAGCCTTGCCGGTAATCTTCTTGGCACGCAGATCGACCAGCATCACGTGGCTTTCGGTACGGCCCGACACGATGCGCAGACCGCGCTTCACCAGCGTTTCCGCAAGCACGCGTGCGTTCTCGACAACCTTTTGCTGGTATTCCTTGAATTCCGGCGACAGCGCTTCCTTGAACGCAACGGCCTTGCCGGCAATCACGTGCATCAGCGGACCGCCCTGGATGCCCGGGAAGATCGCCGAATTGATCTGCTTCTCGAATTCGGCCTTCATCAGGATCACGCCGCCGCGCGGGCCGCGCAGGCTCTTGTGGGTAGTTGTCGTGACGAAATCGGCGTGCGGCACCGGGTTCGGGTAGACGCCCGCGGCGATGAGGCCCGCATAGTGCGCCATATCGACCATCAGGTATGCGCCGATCGATTTTGCGATTTTCGACAGGCGCTCGAAGTCGATACGCAGCGAGAACGCCGACGCGCCGGCCACGATCAGCTTCGGCTTGTGTTCCTGGGCGAGCTTTTCGGCGGCGTCATAGTCGATATCCTCCGCCTCGTTCAGGCCGTAGCTGACCACGTTGAACCACTTGCCCGACATGTTGACGGGCGAGCCGTGCGTCAGGTGGCCACCGTGCGCGAGGCTCATGCCCATGATCGTGTCGCCCGGCTTCAGCATGGCGAAAAACACGCCCTGATTTGCCTGCGAACCCGAGTTCGGCTGCACGTTGGCGGCTTCGGCGCCAAAAATCTGCTTCACGCGGTCGATTGCCAACTGCTCGACGATGTCCACGTATTCGCAGCCACCGTAGTAACGCTTGCCGGGATAGCCCTCAGCGTACTTGTTGGTCAGCTGCGAGCCTTGCGCGGCCATCACAGCCGGGCTCGTGTAGTTTTCCGACGCGATCAGCTCGATGTGATCTTCCTGACGGCGGTTTTCCTGCTCGATCGCCTTCCAGATTTCGGGATCGACGTTGGCGATGGTGCTTTGGGCTCTGTCAAACATACGGTTTCCGTTAAGTGTTTTCAGGTTGACCGGATCGTGCGCCGAATTTCATGTAGAAAGCGTAGCGTTTACGCGGCGCTGCTGGCGACTGGGCCAGCCTTGGACGTTGCGGATGAAGAGGCGCCGCACACGCGAGGCAGGACAGCCACCGGCAGCGCAAACGACGGCGCGCGGATCTTGGCTGCCCAGGCGAACGGCAAAACGGCACCCTGCGCTTCACGGTGGGTGGCTCCACCTTGAACCCCCGAGGGTTCTATCGCCAGTCACGCAGGGATGAGCGCGTTAGTGTATTGGAAGCGCATCGAATAGGCAACCGCCGCGGGCAACGGCTTGCGGCGGCCACTCGGGGGCCAAACCGGGCGGAGAGACAGCCTTTTCGGGCCATGGTCTTCCTTGCCGCAGCGCCGCATTGGAAGTAGGCTTTGCACCTTCCTTTTTTCTCTCTCCTCCGACCAGGGAACAGCAATGATCGTCTTCGTTACAGGGGCGTCCGCCGGGTTCGGCGCGGCCATCGCCCGCGTTTTCGTCAAGAGCGGCCACAAGGTCGTCGCCACCGCGCGCCGCAAGGATCGCCTCGACGCGCTCGCCAGCGAACTCGGCGACGCGCTTCTGCCGCTCGAACTCGATGTCCGCGATCGTGCTGCCGTCGAGGCCGCCCCCGCTGCGCTGCCGGCAGAATTCGCCGCCATCGACGTGCTTGTCAACAACGCCGGGCTCGCGCTCGGCCTCGAGCCCGCGCAGCGCGCGGAGCTCGACGACTGGACCACCATGATCGACACCAATTGCACCGGCCTTGTGCAGGTGACCCGTGCCCTGCTGCCGGGCATGGTCGAGCGCAATCGCGGGCATGTGTTCAATCTCGGCTCGGTGGCAGGAAGCTGGCCGTATCCGGGCGGCAACGTATACGGCGCGACCAAGGCCTTCGTGCGCCAGTTCAGCCTGAATCTGCGCGCCGACCTGGCCGGCACGGCCATCCGCGTGACGGACGTCGAACCGGGCCTGTGCGGCGGCACCGAATTCTCGAACGTGCGCTTTCGCGGCAACGACGAAAAAGCGGCTAACGTGTACCAGAACGTTCAGCCGCTGACCGCCGAGGACATCGCCGATTCGATCTACTGGATCGCAACGCGCCCGGCGCACGTCAACATCAACACGATCGAGCTGATGCCCGTCGCGCAGTCGTTTGCCGGGCTGAGCATCCATCGCGGCCAGGTCACGCCAGGCGGAACGCGCCCCTGAAATGACGGGGGTGGCGTGCGTTCCGGTAAAATGCGCGGTATGGATATGTCTACCAGCCATCCCGGCACCGAAATCGGCTTCACCTGGCCGATCCGGGTGTATTACGAAGATACCGACGCCGGCGGCATCGTGTTTTACGCGAATTACCTGAAGTATTTCGAGCGCGCGCGCACCGAATGGCTGCGCGCGTGCGGAGTCGACCAGGCCCGGCTTGCGGATGAAACGGGCGCGATGTTCATTGTGCGTAGCACTGCGCTTGATTTTCGCGCTCCAGCCCGCCTCGACGACGTCGTGACGGTCATCAGCCGGATCGAGCGTCTTGGCCGAGCGTCGGTCGATTTCGCGCAGGAAGCCTGGTGTGAAGGTACGCTACTTGCTAAAGGGAGCATCCGGGTCGGTTGCGTCGACCGCACCGCGATCAAACCCACCGCCATTCCTCCGCCGGTCCTCGCTGCGTTGCGGCGCGGACCCGGGCAATCTCGAACCGGTTTGTCAACGGCAGGCGCCTGAGTACCGTTGTTACGGGGCCACTGAACTCGTATCGATCACGCAACACAAAGCATGGTTCGGCCAGCGCTTCGCCGAGGCTTCCGGTTTCCCCACGGAAAGCTTCGATGAGCCCTTCAGCCGGACGCCCCTTCCGGGACGTTACAACGAACCTATATGAACACTACACAAGATCTGTCGATCATTTCTCTCGTTCTTAATGCGAGCCTGCTGGCGCAGGCAGTGATGGCCCTGTTGCTGCTGCTGTCGCTGATGTCGTGGACTTTCATCTTTCGCAAGTGGTTTGCAATCCGGCGCGCGCGCGCGCAGACCGAGCGTTTCGAGCGCGACTTCTGGTCCGGCGGCGACCTGCAGGCACTGTATCAAAGCGCTGCCAACAACCGTCACACGATCGGCGCGCTCGAGCGGATCTTCGAGTCCGGCATGCGCGAATTCCTGAAGGGCAAGGAGAAGCGTCTGAACGATCCGGGCGCGATTCTCGACGGCGCACGCCGCGCAATGCGCGCCGCGTTCCAGCGCGAAATGGACGTGCTCGAAGCGAATCTTGCGTTCCTCGCCTCGGTCGGCTCGGTCAGCCCGTACATTGGCCTGTTCGGCACGGTTTGGGGGATCATGAATGCGTTTCGCGGTCTCGCGAACGTTCAGCAGGCAACGCTCGCCAATGTCGCGCCCGGTATCGCCGAAGCGCTGACCGCGACGGCCATCGGCCTCTTCGCCGCGATTCCTGCGGTGGTCGCCTACAACCGCTACGCGCACGACATCGACCGCCTCGCGATCCGCTTCGAGACCTTCATCGAAGAGTTCTCGAACATCCTGCAGCGCCAGGCGCACTAAGGAGTCCACGATGGCCGGTTCCTCCCGTTCAAGCATGCATGGCGGCCGCTCACGCCGCGCCATGTCCGATATCAACGTCGTGCCGTACATCGACGTGATGCTCGTGTTGCTCGTGATCTTCATGGTGACCGCGCCCCTTGTCGCACCATCGATCGTCAATCTGCCGACAGTCGGCGGCGCAGCACCTCAGCAGCAGACGCCGCCTGTGATCGTCAATATCCGCGCCGACGGCAAGATGAGCGTCAAGTACAAGGACGACGCCGGTACGCAGCAGCAGGAAGACATGACGAAGGCCGATCTGAACAGCTTCATCACCGACCGCGCGCAGACCCATCCCGATCAGCCGGTCGTGATCGCCGCCGACAAGACGGTCAAATATGAAGTCGTCATGAACGTGATGTCCGACCTGAAGGCTCGTGGCGTCAAACGCGTTGGATTGCTCGTCAAATCGCAATGACCCGGAAGAACGCCGCCTATCCGCTCCGGCCACCGCGAGAACGCGGGACGTGGCGCGCATTCGTGCTCGCGCTGCTGATGCACGTGCTGCTCGGGTTCTTCCTGTATCACGGCATTCACTGGCAGAACAGCACGCCCGCCGGCGCCGAAGCCGAGCTGTGGACCGAAGTGCCCGACACGTCGGTTCCGCGGCCCGTACCGCCTCCGCCCGCTCCGGTCGCACCTGCCCCGCCAGTTCAGAACGAACAGGCCGATATCGCACTGCAGGAAAAGAAGCGCCAGCAGCAGGAAGCCGCGCGCGAGGCCCAGCTGGCCGAACAACAGCGTCAGAAGCTGCAGGCGCAGCAGGAAGCGGAAGCAAAGCGCCAGCAACAACTGGCGCAGCAGCAGGCCGAGGATCTCGCCGCACAGAAGGCTGCGGCAGCGAAGCAGAAGCAGCAACAGCAGCAGGCCGACAAGCTGAAACAGCAGCAACTGGCCGAACAGCAGAAGCAGCAACAGCTAAAGCAGCAGCAGGACGAAGAGAAGCAGGCACAGGCTGAAGCGCAGAAGAAGACCGACGCGGAGAAAGCCGCCAAGGCCAAGGCGCAGGCTCAGGCCGAAGCGCAGTCGAAGAAGCTCGACGACGAACGCCGCGCCCGTCTGGCGCAGCTGCAGGGCATGGCCGGCGGCGAAGGCTCGACGGGCAACGGTCTAGCGAAGAGCGGCACCGGCAGCGGCGCGGGCGGCACGGCGGCGTCGCCGGGCTTTGCCGAGAAGGTGCAGCGTCTGGTGAGACCGAAAATCGTCTGGGGTGGCGACACGCAGGGACTCGAAACCGTCGTTGCAGTACGCTGTGCGCCAACGGGCACACTTCTGAGCGCAACCATCACGCACGGCAGTGGCAACATCGAGTGGGACAACGCGGCGCTGCGCGCCGTCCAGCGCTCCGATCCAATGCCACTCGATGTCAACGGCAAGACACCGGCCAGCTTTACGATTACGTTGCGACCGGCAGGTTGACGGCAGACGCGGCGCCCCGCCAGGCGGGGCGCACTCGGGAACGAATCGTTCGTTTTCGGGTCTCTCTGCTGTCGTAAAGTGTTAGAAAATCTGTTTTTGGAGAATCCATACAGCATGAGTTTGATGACCAAGTCAGGCCTGAGGGTGCTCCTGGCGTCGTGCCTGATCGCGGCGGGCAGCAGTGCAAATGCGCAGCTCAATGTCCTTGTTACGGGCGTCGGGTCCACCCAGTTTCCGATCGCGACGGCGAATTTCGCCAATGAAGCGAATTCCCCTCAGCAGGTCAGCACGATCGTGCGGCAGGATCTGCAGCGCAGCGGCAAATTCACCAATATCGACGCGGGCAGCACGCCCGTTTCGGAAACCGATTCCGTCGACCTCGGCAGCTGGAAAGCCAAGGGCGCAGATGCATTTGTCTCAGGCAGCGTGAACCACCTCGCGAACGGCCAGTACGAAGTCCGCTTCAAGCTCTACGACACCGTCAAGCAGCAGAGCCTCGGCGGCCTCGTGCTCGTGAGCCCGGAAAGTGGCCTGCGGATGAGCGCGCACAAGGTCGCGGACTACATCTATGCAAAGCTGATGGGCACGCGCGGCGCGTTCGCTACGCGCCTCTCGTATGTCATCAAGACGGGCGGCCGGTACCAGCTGCAGGTCTCCGATTCGGACGGTCAGGACGCGCACATCGCACTGTCGAGCCCGGAGCCGATCATCTCTCCGGCATGGTCGCCGGATGGCACGAAGGTCGCGTACGTCTCGTTCGAGAAGAAGAAGCCGATCGTCTACATCCACGATCTGCCGACGGGCCGCCGCATCATCGTGTCGGACCAGAAGGGCAACAACAGTGCGCCAGCGTGGTCGCCTGATGGCCGCACGCTCGCCGTCGCGCTCTCGCGCACCGGCAACACGCAGATTTTCGCCGTCAACGCCGACGGCAGCGGCCTGCGTCGCCTGACGCAAGGCAGCTCGATCGATACCGAACCCGCCTACTCTCCCGACGGACAGTCGATCTACTTCACGAGCGACCGTGGCGGCGCACCGCAGATCTACAAGATGTCGGCCCAGGGCGAAAGCGCCGGCCCGGCGCAACGCGTCACATTCACCGGCAACTACAACACGAGCCCGCGCGTGAGCCCGGACGGCAAGCAACTCGCGTACATCTCGCGCACGGGCGGCGGCTTCAAGTTGTTCGTTCAGGACCTGCAGTCCGGCGCGGCAACGGGTCTTACCGATACAACACATGACGAATCGCCCAGCTTCGCGGCGAACGGTCAGTACATTCTTTACGCCACTGAGGTAAACGGCCGTGGCGTGTTGGCTGCGGTGTCGACCGACGGTCGTACCCGGCAGGTCCTGTCCGTTCAGGGCGGCAGCGTTCGCGAGCCGTCCTGGGGCCCGTTTATGCAATAACATCTACGCAATAACACACAAGGAGAGTTACAAATGATGTCCAAACTTCGTATCGCATTTGCCGTATTGATGGTCAGTGCGCTGGCCGCATGTCATTCGGGTGTCAAGATGGACGAAAACGCCAAGGGCGGCGCAGTCGGCACGCAACCGAACCCGAACGCGGTTGCGCAGGTGAACGTCGATCCGCTGAACGATCCGAACAGCCCGCTCGCCAAGCGCAGCGTCTTTTTTGACTTCGACAGCTACTCGGTACGCGACGACTACCAGCCGCTGCTGCAGCAACACGCGCAATACCTGAAGAGTCATCCGGAACGCCACGTCCTGATCCAGGGCAACACCGACGAACGCGGCACGAGCGAGTACAACCTGGCACTGGGCCAGAAGCGTGCTGAAGCTGTGCGTCGTTCGCTGTCCCTGCTGGGCGTGCCCGATTCGCAGATGGAAGCCGTGAGCCTCGGCAAGGAAAAGCCGCTGGCAACGGGTCATGACGAAGCGTCGTGGGCACAGAACCGCCGCGCCGATCTCGTCTATCAACAGTAACGGATCATGAGCCGAATGACGCACCGTTTCTCCTGGCTGCGGGTTGCCGCAGTGGCCTGCGTGGCGGGCTCGGCCTTGATGGCCGCACCTGCGCATGCTGGCATGTTCGATGACGATCAGGCTCGCCAGGCGATCCTTGATCTGCGCGCCAAGACCGACAGCCTGTCGAGTCAGCTGTCCGCCGCGCAACGCACTATCCTCGATCAGTCCAATCGTCTCGACCAGCTGAATCAGCAGGTCGCGACGCTGCGCGGACAGAACGAGGACATGGCTAACCAGCTCTCCACCCTGCAAAAGCAGCAGAAGGACTACTACACCGACCTTGACGGCCGGTTGAAGAAGTTCGAGCCACAGCAGCAGACGGTCGACGGTGTACAGGGCGAAGTGCAGCCGGGTGAGACGGAAGCGTTCAACACCGCTTCGCAGCAGTTCCGCAACGGTGATTTCAAAAACGCAGCAGCGTCGTTCCGCGCTTTCATCTCGAAGTTTCCGCAGAGCCCTTATCAGCCGACCGCGCAGTACTGGCTCGGCAACGCGCTGTATGCGTTGCGCGATTACAAGGGCTCGACGGCGACATGGCAAGGCGTGGTGAAGAACTATCCGCAGCATCCGCGAGCACCGGAAGCGTTGCTTGCGATTGCGAACAATCAGCTCGAACAGGGACAGAAGGCAGCCGCCCGGAAGACCCTCGAGCAGATCGTCGCGCAATACGGCAGTTCTGACGTCGCACAGTCGGCACAAAGCAAGCTGTCGCAGATCAAGTAAGGCAGCTTTTTCACAGTACAGCGCGTAGCACTGGCCCCGGCCTGTTCACCGCACCGCGCGCCTCTCGCCGGAAAGCCCGGAGCATTGATTGCTCCGGGCTTTCCTTCTTTTCGGCGCCCCGCACGGCCTGTTGACAGCCTTGCGATCACCTCGCTATAATTTTGATCTCTTTTGGGTCGTTAGCTCAGCTGGTAGAGCAGCGGACTTTTAATCCGTTGGTCACAGGTTCGAATCCCGTACGGCCTACCAAAAGATTCAAGGGCTTAGCTTCGGCTAGGCCCTTTTTCATTTCCGTTTCTGTGTAACCGCAGTCAAACAACCGCACGCGCAAGTGTTCATCCCGAACGAGCTGCGTGTCACGTTCCAGATCAGCTTTGTCGTGCCTGCTGGAACAGAAGTACACGCGGGACATGTTGCACGCGCTGATTGATACCTGAATCGTGTTCGTCGCGCAAAAGACTTCGCGTGTGTTGCCCCCTCCTTGCCCGAGCAACCGCTCAGCATCGGACTGAACTGTTCACGCGGAACTGCGGGTATGTCGGCGACGATATACACCTCCACCTGAAACGACCCATGCCCACGGCGAAAGGCCGTTCAGGCGAGCGCCCAGCTAACCGCGGCCTGAGCATGCAGCGCGGTCGTATCGAATACAGGCAGCGTCACATCGTCCTGCCCGATCAATAGCGCGATCTCCGTGCAGCCGAGGATGACGCCGCCAACGCCCCGAGCCTGCAGGCCATCGATGATCCGCTGATATGCAACGCGCGATGCGTCGCGCACGATTCCGTGGCACAACTCCTCGTAGATGATCTCGTGGACGAGCGCGCGCTCCGCTGCCTCTGGCACGACCACCTCGATGCCGTGCCGATCCTGCATGCGGCCACGGTAGAAGTCCTGCTCCATGGTGAAGGCAGTGCCGAGCAGGCCCACGCGTCCAACGTGGGCACCGCGCAGCGCCTCTGCGGTTGGGTCCACGATGTGAAGGAACGGAACGTCGAGCGTCGATTCCAGGGCAGGCGCCACTCTATGCATCGTATTGGTACAGAGCAGCACAAAATCCGCCCCCGCGGCCTGCACCTGCAGGGCGGCCTGCTTCATGCGCTCGCCGAGTTCCTCCCAACGTTGCGCATGTTGCAGCGCCTTGATCTCGTCGAAGCTCACCGTGACCATCACACTACGCGCGTTGTGGTGCCCGCCCAGCCGCTGCTTCATCTGCTGGTTGATGAGGCGATAGTACTCGGCCGACGATTCCCAGCTCATGCCGCCAATCAATCCGATTGTCTTCATTCTGAACTCCTCCCGACGCACGTCAGCGCCGTCGAATCGCTGATGAATCTCTCCCGCAAACGGCCCGATCTCGCGAGTAACGCCCGCACATCACATCATGGCCGCGTTCCTGATGCAACGGATGAAATAGTCAGCGGGTCGCGTGAGGATCGCGCCTTCGCGCTGCATCAACAGCAGTTTGGCATAGCGTGACGTCTCGATGAAATCGAGCTTGTGAAAATGTCCGGTCGTGTTGGCAAGCTCGAGCGTGTGCGAGGCCCACGCCATGACGACATCAAGACTCAGCGCGAGGCTGTAAAGAAGCGGTTGCGACGTGCAGCGCGTGATACGACGTGGCGCAGGCAAGCCGCGCTGATTGAACAGTTCGGCAACGAACTGCGGATACGCATCGGTCGTGTCGGAATGCACCCATTCGGCATCGCACAGATCTTCAAGCGACGTCGCATTAGCCAGCAGCCCGCTTTTTCGTACTGCGAACGCCATCGGAAACGTCACGAGTTCAGAACATTCCACGGCAGAGTCTGACATCGCCTCGGTTGATGCCGCCAGAGCAAAGTCGAGCGAACCCTGACGCAGGCTATCCAGCATTTTCGTCGCACTCTGCTCGAGGAATTCCACCGTGACTTGAGGCATACCCTGCCGGAACCGCGCATACGCGTCCGGCAGCAGCGTCAGTGCGACAAGCGGCGTCACACCCACAGTCACGCGGCCTTCCAGCACTCCCCTTTCCATCGCCATCTGCTGCTCGGCGCGCCCCAGTTCGCCGACGATCAACCGGGCGTGCTGCAGAAGCGACTCGCCGGTGCGCGTGAGCGTCACCCCGTTCACGCTTCGGCCGAGTAGCGTGATGCCGATATCGGACTCCAGCTCTCGAATTGCCTTGGTGACGGCCGGTTGACTGACGAACAGCGCACGCGACGCGCCGATGACGCTGCCGTGATCGGCGACCGCCACCAGCGCCCGAAGTTGATGAAGCTTGATGGTCATTATTACGCCGTTGCAGAAAAACTGAAGGCCTGGGGTTTCGGCACTTGGGGGGATGGTCGGCTACGACTACTCGCTGTCGAAACGCACCTCACTGTATGCACGCGCCGGCTTTATCCGGAACTACGGAATCTCGACTGTCATCCTGAACAGCAACCCTTTGCCTATGCAGCCGGGCTCGACGGCGCCTGAACTCGGCATGACGCCGCTGACTGCATCGGTCGGCATCTATCACCTGTTCTGAGCCAGGGAACAGCAGGCCGGCGCACGCTGCTGGCCGGCCATGCTCGCACCGCTTCTCCGCACTTGAAGAGCCCCATGAAGACAACCTGCTCTCCCGTCGTGCTGCCGCGCGACCGGCTACCCGATGTTGCTGCCGATGTCGCCACGCATCGGCGCGTCATCCTCGCCACGTCGCTTGGGAACGCCCTCGAATTCTTCGACTTCACGGTCTACAGTTTTTTTGCCGCGCTCATCGGCAAGCTCTTTTTCCCGGTGGAGGGAGTACAAGGTCCGCTCCTGCTGTCGTTTGCGACGTTTGGCGCCGGCTTCGTCATCCGGCCGATTGGCGGCGTAGTGATCGGCGCCTATGCGGACCGCCGGGGCCGCAAGGCCGCGATGACGCTCACCATCCTGCTGATGGCGCTTGGCACGGCCCTTATCGGTCTGAGCCCGACGTATGCGCAGATCGGTCTCGCCGCGCCGCTTTTGATCGTGGCTGGCCGGCTGATTCAGGGGTTCTCGGCAGGCGGCGAGGTCGGGGCATCGACGACCTTCCTGATGGAATCAGCCGCTGTGGGCACGCGCGGCTATCTGGTGAGCTGGCAGCTCGCGAGCCAGGGCGCTTCGGCGCTCGCCGGCGCGCTATGTGGTGTGCTCCTGTCGCATACGTTGTCGCCGGCTGCGCTCGAAAGCTGGGGTTGGCGCGTACCGTTTCTGCTCGGCCTGCTCATCGGTCCGGTCGGCATGTATATCCGCAGCAACCTCAACGAGACGCATCACGCGACACCTCGCACATCGGGTCTCTCGTCCAGTGGCACGCCTTATGACGTGCGCCGTATTGTCCTCGGCACGCTGCTGATGATCGGCAGCACGTCCTCGATGTACGTCGTCGTTTTCTATTTGCCATCCTGGCTGACGAACGTAGCGCATCTGTCCGGCGCGGCAGCCTTCCTTCCGGGCGGCGTCGCCGGCCTGATTCTGACCCTGGGCTCGCCGCTCTGCGGCAAGCTGACGGACCGGCTGGGACGGCGCAAGCCCATCCTCTATGTCACCGGCATAGCAGGCGTGCTGGTGCTTTATCCGGTGTTCGCGCTCATGCTTCGCGCGCCTGTCATGCTCACGATTCTGCCTGGCGTGGCGGTCATCATCGGCCTTCGGGTGCTGGCTAATCCTGCAGGCTTTCTGCTTCTGCTAGAGGGCTTTCCACGCGAAATTCGTGGACGCTCACTGGGCATCATTTACAGCCTTGGCGTGAGCCTGTTCGGCGGCCTCGCTCCATTCGTCGTGACCTGGCTGATCAGCGTGACGAAGAGCCCTTACGCGCCTGTGTGGTACATGGTCGTGTGTGGGCTGGTCAGCCTCGTTGCGCTGCCGATGTTTGACGAACGTGTCAAGGATTGAACACCGTGTCGTGGTTGCTCAGGAACCCTACTCACGGCGATCACACGTTCAGCTTGACCGCCGGTTGCGGCGACCGATGTCGACGCGCCGGCAAAACGAATGCGTAGCAATGCGCAGCCAGGAAGGCAGTTGTCTCAACCGTTTCAGGACCATTCGGTCACGCTAGCTTCCACCTGAACGGCAAGTTCATCTGGAGCCCGATCAAAGGAGAAAACGAATGAAGGCAGTTCAGTTAATCAAGCTGATTAGCGGCACAGTGGTCGCAGTCGCCTGTTTCAACGTGCAGGCGCAACCGGGCAGCGCAAGCTCGGCGGCGCAAGTCGCTTCGAGCCCTGCGCGAAGCGCAAACGACGTCAAGGCGGCGAACAGGCAACTGGCCAGGGACGTCCGCCTCGCGCTCAGGAAGGCAAAGAATCAGGGGCTCCGCTATAGCAACATCAGCGTTAGCGCGAATAACGGTGCTGTGTCGTTGACCGGCAGCGTGCCCGACGCAGACCAGATCGAACTCGCGAAGAACGTTGCGAAGAGCGTGCCCGGCGTGGAGTCAGTGAATAGTCGTCTCGTCGTTCGCAGGGAAATGAGCGGGTTCGACGGGCAGTAGTCCCACTGAGATTCGTCGCGTTGCTAAACCGACGCGCCCGAGGGTCCGGAGAGAGCGGTGACCTCAAAATCCTCGGGCGGTTAGACCCGGATACCCGGCTCCTGGAGATCGAGTACCAGCATCGGCGACTTCGAGCGCGAACAGCATGGCAGAAACTGGTCGTTGGCACGTCGTTCGTCTTCGGTCAGATAGACATCGCGGTGATCGGGCTCGCCCGACAGAACGCGCGTGAGACAGGTGCCACATACGCCCTCCTCACACGAGGTAGCGACCATCACGCCTGCTTCGTCGAGCGCCTTGACCACCGTCTGCCCCGCTCCGACATCGACGATCCGGCCGCTCTTCGCCAGCTTGACCTGGAACGGACCGTCCGCATCCGCGTTGCCGCTCGCCGGCGCGGCTGTGAAATATTCGCGGTGAACGTTCGCGCTGTTCCAGCCGCGTTGCCGCGCGTGGTCGAGCACGGCTTCGATGAAGCCGCCCGGACCGCAGACGTACAGATGCTTGCCCGGCTCCGGGTCGCTCAACACCTTCGACAGGTCGATACGCTCGGCAAGCGGGGCGTTGTCAAAATAGAGACGCGTGTGCCCCTTGAGATGCGGCTCGTCGAAACGCTCGCGAAACGCGGCGCGTTCCGGCTCGCGCGTGCAGTAATGCAGTTCGAACGAAGCGCCCGTATGCGCGAGGCGTTCTGCCATGCAGAGAATCGGCGTCACGCCGATACCCCCGGCAAGAAGTATCGAATGCGTTGCGTCGTGTGACAGCGGAAAGTGATTTTTCGGCTCGCCGATCTCGATGAGCGTGCCCTCGGGCAACCCGTGCATCGCGGTCGAGCCGCCGCGCGACGCTGGCTCGAGGAGCACCCCGATCAGATACCGGTGCTGCTCGCCCGGACTGTTGCATAGCGAATACTGGCGAATCAGCCCATGACCGAGGTGCACGTCGATATGCGCCCCTGCGGAAAACGCCGGCAACGACGCGCCAACGGGGTCGGCCAGTTCGAATGCACTGATGTTGCGCGCCACTTCGAATTTGCGCGTGATTCTGACTTTCATGAGCCTGCCACCTCCGCCGCGGTCTCGCGCTCCTGTTTGAGAAGCCGCTCGATCACCTTGCGCGACTGCACACCACCTGCATCGATATTCAGGCTCATGATCCGGCGCGACGGATGCAGGAGCAGGTTGCGCTGTTGCGCTTCAAGGACCGCGAGGTCTTCGGAGAAAATCTTGCCCTGGCCTTCACGGATCTTCGCGGTCAGCTCGCGGTCATGCGGCGCGAAGTTGCGTGCCATGCCCCAGAAGTACCAGATCGACGTGTCTGTCTCAGGCGTGATGAAATCGACGACGATGCTGCCCGCCTTGTGCTCGTTCGGCGCGTCGTATCCGCCGTGCCCGGCGTGAGCCACACCGACTTCGATCAGTACGTGGCTGGGCGGCGTGAAGCGGCAGATCTGCCAGCGATCGCACGGGACGTCGTCGGCCAGTCCGTTGCCGCGTAGCGCAGTGGCCCAGAACGGGGGCGGCATGATGTTCTGCATATGACGGCTCGTGATCACAGTGTCGCTGTCGATGTGTGTCGCCGGCGGCGCTTCCTCGATCTCGGGTTGCCCGATGCTGCTTGCATGGACGTAGGTCTCGTGCGTCAGGTCCATCAGGTTGTCGATCATCAGCCGGTAATCGCAATTGATGTGGTAGAGGCCACCGCCATAGGCCCATTCGGCGTTCTCGGCCCACTCGAGATGGTGGATCTTCGACGGGTCGGCAAGCGCTTCCTCGCCGGGCCACACCCAGATGAAGCCGTAGCGTTCGACGGCCGGGTAGCGGCGGATCGCCGGGATGCCGCCGACCCGCTGTCCGGTCATGGCCGCGCATTTGCCGTTCGCGCCCATCACGAGACCGTGATAGCCGCAGACCAGCTGGCCGTCGCGCACAAAGCCAAGCGAGAGCGCCGCGCCACGATGCGGACAGAAGTCCTCGACCGCGGCGACCTTGCCTTCGGGCCCGCGGAAGAACACCATTTTTTCGCCGCAGATTGTGCGGCCGAGCGGCTTGCCGTCAATCTCCTCGGGCGTACAGGCTACATACCACGTGTTTTTCAGGTACATCGGCGTCTCCTGGGATGACTAACTGTATGAACTTGATATTGCGACAACACGGGCCGGTGCACCGGCCCGCCAAAGGCATGCGCCTTAACGGCTGACAGGCAGGCGAATCAGCTTTCCGCCGGGAACCCGTTTCATCGCTTTCTGATTCTCCAGCGCGGCTCGCAGGTTCCGGTGGGCAATGCGCGCATGTTCGCGCATCAACGCCTCGGCGCGTGCGCCTTCGCGGTTGCCGATTGCCTCGACGACTGCGCGGTGCTGCGCCTGTGCAATCAACAGCATTTCACGCGCGCTCGCATCGATCGACTGCACCATCACGAATGCGCTCGGCGAAGCGAATGGCATGGTCATCGCCTTGTCGATCTGACGCTCGATGACGCCGCTGTCGCACGCGGCTGCAAGCAGCGCGTGTAGACGCCGGTTCGCATCGACGTAGGCTGAAAAAGTGTCGTCCGTCAGTTCGCCGGCGAGGATCGTGTCGATCTCGTCGACGCATTGGTGCAACTTCTTCAGGTGTGCAGGATCGACGCCGCGCTCGGCCGCCAGTCGGGCTGCGAGACCCTCGAGCGTGCCGCGCAGTTCGATCGAGTCGCCGATCTCGGTGACGGTAAACGAACGCACCGCAAAACCGCCCGATGCAATCGGCTCGAGCAGGCCTTCATCCTGCAAGCGAATCAGCGCGGCGCGCACCGGCGTGCGCGAGACGCCGAGACGCTCGACCACCCATAGTTCGGAAATTCGCGCACCTGCCTGCAGATGGCCTTCCACGATCAATTCGCGCAGACCGAGAAGCGCCCGTTCCGTTTGCGACGCGCTTCCCGGGACTTTGGCGCGATGCATATCCGATGCTTCAGACCCTTCGCGGCTGGCGAGATCAGCCGGCGACGATTCGTCGACGGCGTGGGGCGCTTCAAGATTGGGCGTCGCGCCCGCGGGCAAACGGCTGTGGCTCATGATGTGGTCTGTGCAATGTGCTTAACTTGATTGTATACATCACGACCACATCTGCAATTGAAAATCACCTTATTTGCGGGTAATCCCTAGGATTACGTCCTATATTCCAGCATCGATGTATACAACCTATGTACCCGAGTTCCACTCACGTACCCTGGTCATACGCACGGCGCCCGCGACCACGCCCAATGCCGACGAAATCGCGCCGAAGTAGAGGGCAACCGATGCGCCATGCGGCCCGCAAATGTCGAACACTACGGCAGCCAGCGCCCCACCAAACGTCATGCCGACGACCCGCGACATGGTCATCAAGCCTGCGCCCCGTCCCTGACGCAAAACGCATCGCAGGCTTCTTCAAAACGACATCAAAACACTCCTAAAGATTGTCAGAACGCCACCGTTAACCCGTTCTGGCTCAGTCCTTCTTCGCGATGTGAATCCATCATGCCGAGCACATACAATTTCTGGCTGGTCCTCGTGTCGCTTGCAGTCGCCACGCTGGCGTCCTATACGGCGCTCGATCTTGCCGGCCGCATTTCGCTTCTGACCGGCTCGCGCCTGCGGCACGCCTGGCTTGCAGGCGGCGCGACAGCCATGGGCGTCGGCATCTGGGCGATGCACTTTATCGGCATGCTGGCGTTCTCCCTGCCGATTCCGCTCGGCTATGACGCTGGCATTACCGCCTACTCGCTCGCTATCGCGATCGTCGTCTCGTACTTCGCGCTGCACATCACGGCACGCGCGGTACTGACACCCGTGCGCCTCGTGAGCGGCGGCATCCTGATGGGCTTCGGGATCGCTGGCATGCATTACACCGGCATGGCCGCGATGCGGATGGAGCCGGGCATCCAGTACGACCCGGTCCTGTTCGTCGCGTCGATCGGGATTGCGGTCGTCGCGTCGATCGCGGCGCTATGGATCACCCACACGTTGCGCGATATCACGCAGCGCCGCCTGATCACCAAGCGGATCGGGGCCGCCGCGGTGATGGGCATCGCCATCACCGGCATGCACTACACAGGCATGGACGCGGCCGGATTCCTGCCCGGCTCGGTCTGCGGCGCGGCGAAAGGCATCAGCGTCCAGTGGCTCGCGACGACCGTCGTCCTGCTTACGTTGGCGATCCTGATCGGCACGCTGATGCTGTCACGCTTCGACGCACGAACGACTTTTCTGGCGGGCTCGGTGGCGAACCTGAACGGCCAGATCATCCGCCTCGCGACTTTCGACACGCTGACCGACCTGCCCAACCGCCTCACCTTGACCGAGAAGATGGAACGTGCGATCCACGTGGCCCGGCAGACCGGAAACATGTTCGCCATCCTGTTCATGGATCTGGACGGCTTCAAGACGATCAATGATTCGCTCGGACACCCGGTCGGCGACGAGGTTCTCAAGGCGTTCGCGCGAAGACTGCAGCAATGCGTGCGCGGCGGCGACACGGTCGCGCGGCTCGGCGGCGACGAGTTCGTGGTGCTGGCCGAAAACCTGACATCGGCGGAAGAGGCCGGGCAGATGGCCGAAAGCGTCCTCGACCGGATGCGCAAAGGTGTGTGGCGTGATAACCAGCCACTCCAGGTGATGCCGAGCATCGGCATTTCGGTTTTCCCGCAGGATGGAGAAACCGTCGATGCGCTGCTGAAGAACGCCGATGCCGCCATGTACGAAGCCAAACGCGGCGGACGCAGCACGTATCGCTTCTTCGAACCGGAAATGAACGCCGCCGCGAGCCGCACCTTACAGATCCAGCACGTGCTGCATGAAGCGCTGGTCGCCGGCTATTTCTCGCTGCTCTTCCAGCCGAAGTTTCGTGGCAACAGTGGCGAGCTGGCAGGCGCCGAAGCGCTCATCAGGTTGAGCCATCCTGAGCTCGGCACGCTTGCCCCGATGGACTTCATTCCGATCGCCGAGCGCTCCGGCCAGATCGTCCAGATCGGCTACTGGGTCGTGCGCGAAACATGCCGGCAGATCCAGCGCTGGAAGCACGACGGCCTGCCCTTGATGAAGGTGGCGATCAACCTGTCGCCGCGGCAACTGTCGCAACCGGATCTCGTCACGTCGATGCTGGAGATCCTCAAGGAAGAGCAGGTTGGGTGCGAACAACTGATGTTCGAGATCACCGAAACGGTGGCGATGCAGGACGCGCCCAAAACGATCGAGATGATCAAGGCCTTCCACGAAAACGGTTTCGAAATCTCGATCGACGACTTCGGCACCGGCTATTCAAGCCTCGCCTATCTGCAACGGTTTCGCGTCAAGCAACTGAAGATCGACCGCTTCTTCACGAATGGCCTCGATGAACACGGTCATGAAGGCAGCGCTATCGTTTCCGCGATCATCGCGCTCGCGCATTCGCTGGATATGGACGTCGTTGCCGAAGGCGTCGAAACCGCAACGCAACTCGACAAGCTCAAGGCACTCATGTGCGATGAGATGCAGGGCTACCTGCTTGGGAAGCCGCTGACAGCCGACGCGTTCGGCGCGTTCCTGCAGCAGCGGAAGGCGGCTTGAGCGGATCGCGGCGCTGGCCGGCCGGCCCTTTGGCGCATACGCTGGAAGCCGACCGGCCGGCGGATGACTGACAACGGCGAACGCACGCTCGCCCGCTTCAGGAATGATCCTTGCGCAGCCGCGTGCTGTCGCCTATAACTTCCGAAGATATTGTCTCCGTGGTCCGGCCCGCGGTCCTCTCGTCGGGCATTTTGCTGTCGTCAACAAAACGCCGTAGAAACAGACTCGATGGTATGCGGCGCCCGACCCGCTCACCGGTCACGCAGTACTGCATCCACGCCGCGCATCGGTCGAGTGGTCGAATCGAATCAGGCCGTTCAACGCAACCGACTCAAGCGAGGAAACCGTGGATCTCGAAACCGCACGCACATTCATCATGACCCGGGGCGTCGACATCGGCACCAAGGTGCTCGGCGCCATCGTCCTGTGGATTGTCGGGCGCTGGATCATCGGCCTCATCACAGGCCTCCTGCGCAAGGTCCTGGCCCGCGGCGGGCGCGTCGATCCGACACTCGCCCACTACCTCGGCTCGATTCTCGGCGGCTTGCTGAACCTGCTGCTCGTCCTCGCGATTCTGGAGGTGTTCGGCGTACAGACCACGTCGTTCGCCGCACTGCTCGCCGGCCTCGGCCTTGCAATCGGCACCGCATGGGGCGGGCTGCTCGCCCACTTCGCGGCAGGCATCTTCATGCAGGTCCTGCGGCCATTCAAGGTCGGCGACTTCGTGACTGCCGGCGGCGTGACGGGTACGGTGGAGGAACTCGGCCTGTTCGGCACGACGATCGTGACACCGGACAACGTGACGACCATCGTCGGCAACAACAAAATCTTCTCCGATACGATTTCGAACTACAGCGCGTTGCCGGTGCGCCGCGTCGAGCTGACGGCGAAGATCGCCAACGGCGTCGACCCGATCGATGCGGCGAACCGGCTGAAAGCGGCTGTCACAAAGATTCCGAATGTCGCGGAAACTCCGGCGCCGGATATCGAGGTGCTGTCGTTCACGCCGGAAGGGCCGCTGCTCTGCGTGCGCCCATATGCGAATAACGCGCACTACTGGCAGGTCTACTTCGACACGAATCGCGCGATTATCGAAACCTTCAGGGAAGCCGGCTATCCGACACCAGAGATGCCGATCGTGCGCCGCGCGGCCGGCTAGACGGACTCAGGCTGCGTTCGGATCCAATTCACGCTGAACATCCAGAACAAAAAACGGCGCCGCGAGATAGTCGCGACGCCGTTTTCTTTTGGCATCAAACTCTGGCCAGCGAGTATGTGCGTTACTGGTTGTTCGGCTTACGCGCCGCCTCCTCAGGCGTCCCCTTGCGCATCATTTTCCACAAGGCGCCAAATACCACCGGAACGATTGCCGCGCCGATGCCGACCAGCACGATCACATTCAGGTATTGACGGATGAACGGAATGTTGCCGAAGAAGTAGCCGAGCAGCACGAGCAGCAGCACCCAGAACAGCGCACCGAAGACGTTGAAGAACTGGAAGCGCTTCAGGGTCATCTGCGACGCCCCTGCAACGAAAGGCGCGAACGTCCGCACGACCGGAATGAAACGCGCGAGCACGATGGTTTTGCCGCCGTGCCTCTCGTAGAAGTTATGGGTCTTCTGCAGCGCCGTGCGGTCGAGAAACCGTTCCAGCACGGGTATGTGCGTGTTAAACACTTTCGGTCCGATCATCCTGCCGATCATGTAGTTGACCGTGTTGCCCGTGACCGCCGCGAGGAACAGCAGGACGATCAGGAGTGGCAGGCTCATTTCGCCGGTCGCACAGAACGCGCCGCCGATAAAGAGCAGCGAGTCGCCCGGCAGAAACGGCAGGATGACGAGCCCGGTCTCGGCGAATACGATCAGGAACAGCACCGCGTACACCCACGCGCCGTACTGATGGATGAAGACTCCGAGAAACGTGTCTATGTGCAAGACAAGATTGGCAAACTGCAGCAGCGTATCCAAGTGCGTCCCTTATAAGCGTATTGGGTATCTGGCCGGCTTTCGGCCTCGTTAAGCTGGAAATTGACCGCGCCATGATACCGAAAGTGCCCCTTCAAGATAATAACGTTCGGTGTAAGCGGCCACACGCGTAGTCAACCCAGCCGAATCTGGCCGAGCCAGGCAGAGTGCTGCGAATCGCTATAATTTCGCTATGTCCGAATTTTCCGAAAAGCCTGCCGACGCGGCCGTGCCCCCCGCGAGCCCTGCAAACGGCTCCGGGTCCGAGGCTCCGGCCGCCGCTGGCGCGCGTCCGCTGCGTGCGATCCAGCCCCTGCCCGACCAGTTGATCAGCCAGATCGCCGCCGGCGAAGTGGTCGAGCGGCCGGCATCGGTGGTGAAAGAACTGCTGGAGAACGCGCTCGACGCCGGTGCGACGACACTGCGTATCGTGCTCGACGAAGGCGGCGTCAAACGCATCTCGATCACGGACGACGGCTGCGGCATCCCGGAAAACGAACTCCCGCTCGCGCTGCTGCGCCACGCGACCAGCAAGATCCGCTCGCTCGCCGAACTCGAGGCGGTCGCGACGCTCGGGTTTCGCGGCGAAGCGCTGGCATCGATTGCATCGGTAGCGGAGATGTACATCACGAGCCGCACGGCGAGCGCGGCGCACGCGGTGCGCATCGATGCGCAGACCGGCGTGCTCTCCCCCGCGGCCGGCACGCAGGGCACGACGATTGAAGTGCGCGAGCTGTACTTCAACACGCCCGCGCGGCGCAAATTCCTGAAGAGCGAGCAGACCGAACTCGGACATTGCCTCGAGATGATCCGCCGTTCAGCGCTCGCGCGGCCCGACGTGGCGATTTCGGTGCTGCATAACGGTCGCGCGGTCGAGCACTGGAACGCGACCGATCCGGCGGCGCGCGTCGCGAAGATCCTCGGCGAAACCTTTGCGACTGCCCATCTGCCGCTCGACGAATCCGCCGGGCCGCTGGCGGTCTACGGCTGCGCGGGTCTGCCGACGGCGAGCCGGGGTCGCGCGGACCAGCAGTATTTCTTCGTCAATGGCCGCTTCGTGCGCGACAAGCTGCTCACGCACGCGGTGCGCGCCGCATATGAAGACGTGCTGCACGGCGACCGCTACCCGTCCTACGTGCTGTTCCTCGACCTGCCTCCCGAAGGCGTCGACGTCAACGTGCATCCGTCGAAAATCGAAGTGCGGTTCCGCGATTCGCGTTCGATCCACCAGTTCGTGTTTCACGCGGTGCAGCGCGCGCTGGCGCGACACGCGGGCGCCTCGCCCGAAACAACGGCGGGCGGTCATGCCGCGCATATCGAACCGGCGACGACACCTGCTTCGTTCGGCCCGACGCCGCTCGGCGGCGGCATTCAGGCCCAGGCGGGCAATACATGGCTGCGCCAGGCGCGCATGACCCAGGGCACACTGCCGGTCGCGCAGCCGCTTGCGCTCTACGACGCGCTGTTCGGCCGCAAGGACACGGGTGCGGGCGCGCGGCAGGGCGCCACAACGATGCTCGAAGCACGCGACAGCGCCGCGGAAAGCGAGGGCATGTCGCCCTTCACCGCATCGCCGTCTGCGTTCCCCGGGAGCTTTACACCTGCGGCTTCACCCTCGTTCGATGCCGCCGACGAACAGCCGCTCGGCTTCGCGCTAGGCCAGATTCACGGGATCTACGTGCTTGCGCAGAATGCGCACGGTCTTGTGATCGTCGATATGCACGCCGCGCACGAACGCATCCTTTACGAGCAGTTCAAGAACGCGCTGGCCGACCGGACGATCGCCGTACAGCCGCTGCTGATTCCAGTGTCGATGCACGCGGACCCGATCGAGATCGGCACGGTCGAAGAGGAGCGGGACACGCTCGACGCGCTCGGCTTCGACCTCGCGGTGCTGTCGCCGAACACGCTCGCGATCCGCGCGGTGCCTGCGCTTCTTAAAGATGCCGACCTGCAGGCGCTCGCCCGCGCCGTGCTCGCCGACCTGCATGCGTTCGGCGGCTCGCGCGTGCTGACCGAACGTCAGCACGAACTGCTCGGCACGCTGGCGTGTCACCACGCAGTGCGCGCAAACCGGCGCCTGACGCTCGACGAAATGAACGCCCTGCTGCGCCAGATGGAAGCAACCGAGCGCGCCGACCAGTGCAATCACGGACGTCCGACCTGGTATCAGCTCACGCTACCCGATCTCGATCGCCTTTTCATGCGCGGCCAATGAACGCGCGGTTTAGCGTGTGCACCTCGCCCGCGTCGGTTCGACTCTCATGACAGCGTCGCACGTCACTCCGGTCGCCTGCCTGCTCGGCCCGACTGCCTCCGGCAAGACCGCCGCTGCGCTCGCGTTCGCCGCGCGGCGGCCGGTCGAGATCATCAGCGTCGATTCGGCGCTGGTCTATCGCGAGATGGACATCGGCACGGCCAAACCGACTGGCGAAGAGCGTGCGCTTGCGCCTCATCACCTGATCGACATCGTCGACCCGCTCGATGCCTATTCTGCGGCCGATTTTCGTGCCGATGCGTTGAGGCTGGTCGGCGAGATCGTGGCTCGTGGACGCGTGCCGTTGCTGGTCGGCGGCACGATGCTCTACTACAAGGCGCTCACGCAAGGTTTGAACGATCTGCCGGCGGCCGATCCGGAGGTCCGCGCGACGCTCGACGCCGATGCGGTTCGCGACGGCTGGCCCGCACTGCATGCACGGCTTGCCGCGGCCGATCCAGTGACAGCGGCCCGGCTCGCGCCCAACGATTCGCAGCGCATCCAGCGCGCGCTCGAAGTGTTCATGCTGACCGGGCAACCGATGTCGGCGTTGCTGGCAGCGCCGGCCCGCATCGATGCAGCGAGCGAGCCGTGGCGGTTCACGCCAGTCGCGCTGGAGCCGTCCGATCGTAGCGTGTTGCACGAACGGATCGCAAAGCGCTTCGACGCGATGCTCGGGAATGGCTTTGTCGATGAAGTAAAGCGGCTACGCGCGCGCGGCGATCTGCATCCCGGACTGCCTTCGATGCGATGCGTCGGCTACAGGCAGGCCTGGGAATACCTCGACGGCGCCATCGACTACGCCACGATGCGCGACAAAGGTGTGTTCGCCACGCGCCAGTTATGCAAACGCCAGCTGACATGGCTGCGGGCGATGCCGGAGCGGATCGTGGTCGATTGCTGCGCGGACAATGCGACGGAACAGGCACTCCAGGCCATCGAAAACGTGGTCGGCGGGTCTGCATGACACTCTCGTTCCGGCAGCACGACGAACGCGCAATAAAAAGGCCGTCTGACGCAAATCAGACGGCCTTTTAACAACCTTGCCGGCAAAAACCGGGAACGCAGCGATCAGACCACCACAGTCTGCGCTTCGCCTTCCCTGCTTTGGCGCACGGTGCCGATCTTCCAGACCTGCTCGCCGGCTGCGGACAACAGCCCGATCGCCTGATCGGCATCAGCCGCGGACACGATCACTGCCATGCCGATCCCGCAGTTGAACACGCGGTGCATCTCGTCATCGGCCACGCCGCCATGCTTCTGCAGCCAGGAGAAGAGCGGCGGCAACGGCCAGGCGCTGTGATCCAGTTCAGCTGTCAGGCCTTCCTTCAGCACGCGCGGAATGTTCTCGACCAGGCCGCCGCCGGTGATATGCGCCATGCCCTTCACGGCAATCGTCTGCATCAGCGAAAGCAGAGGCTTCACGTAGATATGCGTCGGCGCCATCAGCGCATCGGCGAGCGAGCGGCCGTCGAAATCCGCCGACAGGTCCGGCTGTGCACGCTCGATAATCTTGCGCACGAGCGAAAAACCGTTCGAATGAATCCCGCTCGACGCGAGACCCAGCACCACGTCGCCCGGAGCGATCGTGCTGCCGTCGATGATCTTGCTCTTTTCGACCGCGCCGACCGCAAACCCGGCCAGGTCGTACTCGCCATCCGGATACATGCCCGGCATTTCCGCGGTTTCGCCGCCGATCAGCGCGCAGCCGGCCAGTTCGCAGCCCTGCGCGATGCCCTTCACCACGGTCGCCGCCGTGCCCACGTCCAGCTTGCCGCAAGCGAAGTAATCGAGGAAGAACAGCGGCTCGGCGCCCTGCACGAGGATGTCGTTGACGCTCATCGCGACCAGATCCTGGCCGACCGTGTCGTGCCTGTTCAGCTGGAAGGCCAGCTTCAGCTTCGTGCCGACGCCGTCGGTGCCCGACACCAGCACCGGCTCGCGGTACTTTTTCGGCACTTCGAAGAGCGCGCCGAAACCACCGATGCCGCCCAGCACGCCGTCGCGCAAGGTCTTTTTGGCAAAGGGCTTGATCGCGTCGACGAGGGCGTCGCCCGCGTCGATGTCCACGCCGGCGTCGCGATACGACAGGCCTTGGGCGTCAGGGGCGGATTTCGGTTGATTCATGGGGAAGAGCGAGAAGGTCGGTAAAATGCGATTTTACCCGATGCCGGCCCGTTGGCTGGAATTCGCCAGCCTCGACCACCTGGGAAACACACTTTGCAGCAGAATTCGCCCATTCTCACGCCCTACCAGCGTCAGGCCTTCATCTGGGTCGCCATCGCGCTCGGTCTGGGCATCCTGTTGTGGCTGCTGAGCCCGGTCCTCACGCCGTTCCTGCTCGGCGCGATTCTCGCGTACATCCTGCAGCCGGGCGTCGTGTGGCTTGTGCGCCACCGGGTGCCGCGCGGGCTGGCCGCGCTGCTGATGATGCTGATGTTCGCGCTGCTGCTCACGATCTTCGTGCTGCTCGTGCTGATCGTCGTGCAGAAGGAAGGTCCGCAGTTTAAGCAACAGGTGCCCGCGTTCTTCGCGCACATGCACGACCTGCTGCAGCCGAAACTCGCCGCGTTCGGCGTTACCGATGCGCTCGATTTCGCGAGCCTGCGCGACATGGTGATGGCGCGCATCGAAGGCAGCGCGCAAACCGTCGCGCTCTATGCATGGACCTCGATCCGCACCAGCGGCAACGTGATGATCACGATCGTCGGCAACGTCGTGATGGTGCCGCTCGTGCTGTTCTATCTGCTGTACGACTGGAACGCGATGCTCGCGCGCCTGCAACTCTTCGTGCCGCGCCGTCTGCTCGACAAGACCACGCAGCTCGCCGTCGACATGGACCGCATGCTGTCGCAGTACCTGCGCGGCCAGTTGCTGGTGATGGCGGTGCTCGCCGTCTACTACGCGGCCGCGCTCTTCGTTGCGGGCTTCGAGATTGCGCTGCCGGTGGGCATCTTCACGGGCCTCGCGGTGTTCATTCCGTACATCGGCTACGCAACAGGGCTTGTCCTTGCGCTCCTCGCCGCTGCGCTGCAATTCGGCGACTGGTACGGCTTCGGCGCGGTCGCGGTGGTGTATGGCGTCGGGCAGATTCTCGAAGGGTTCTTCCTGACGCCGCGGCTCGTCGGCGAGCGCATCGGCATGCATCCGCTCGCGGTGATCTTCGCGCTGCTCGCGTTCGGCCAGCTGTTCGGCTTTTTCGGCGTGCTGCTTGCGCTGCCCGTCAGCGCCATCCTTTCGGTCGCGCTGCGCGAAATGCGCGCCGGCTATCTGGCCAGCGCGCTTTACAAGTAACTGATTCCGGCTTCTATTGTGCTTCGTCAACTGACGCTCGATCTCGGCACCCCGCCGCCATCGACATTCGACAACTTCTTCGCCGGCAGCAATGCCGAACTGGTCACGCGTCTGCGTGAGCTGGACGGCGCGCTGTCGGCCGGTCCGCTCGCCGATCGCACGTTCTATATCTGGGGCGAAACGGGCAGCGGCCGCAGCCATCTGCTGCAGGCGCTGGTGCACGACGCGCCGCCCGGCCAGGCCCGTTTCGCGAGCCCGCAAAGCGGCCTCGCTGCGTTCGCGTTCGACCCGAAAGTCGCGATCTACGCGATCGACGACTGCGATGGTCTCTCCGGCGCGCAGCAGATCGCCCTCTTCAACCTCTTCAACGAAGTGCGTGCACACCCCACCAGCGCACTCGTCGCCACCGGCAATGCGGCGCCGATCGGGCTCGCGGTGCGCGAAGACCTGCGCACACGACTCGGCTGGGGCCTCGTGTTTCACCTCGCCCCGCTGCCGGACGAAGGCAAGGCGGCCGTGCTCAAGCACGCGGCGCGCGAACGCGGCATCGCGCTCGCAGACGACGTCCCGGCTTACCTGCTCACGCACTTTCGCCGCGACATGCCGAGCCTGATGGCGCTGCTCGACGCGCTCGACCGTTTTTCGCTCGAACAGAAGCGCGCCGTGACGCTGCCGCTCCTGCGCACGATGCTGGCGTCGCCCGCCAGCACGGCAGATGCCCGAACGGCTACACCTTCACCCGCTTCAAGTAAAATGGGCCCCCATGGCTAATCTCGCACTCTTCGACCTCGATCACACGCTCATTCCCACTGACAGCGACCACGAATGGGGGCGCTTCATGGTGAAGCACGGGATGGTCGACGCCGAAAACTTCGCGCGTGAAAACGACCGTTTCTTCGCCGACTACAAGGCTGGCCGGCTCGATATCCACGCCTACCTCGTCGCGATGCTCACGCCGCTCGCCAGGTATTCGCGCGCGCAGCTGGCCGCGTTTCACCAGCAGTACATGCACGAAGTCATCAAGCCCGCAATCGTGCCGGCCGCACTCGAACTCGTGCGCCAGCATCGGGACGCGGGCGACCTCTGCTGCATGGTTACGGCGACGAACGAATTCATCACCGCGCCGATCGCCGAAGTCTTCGGCGTCGACAAGCTGATCGCCTGCGAAGCGGAAACCGTCGACGGCCTTCCGCATTCGGACTACACCGGCCGGCCGACTGGCACGCCGAGCTACAAGGAAGGCAAGATTGTCCGTACCGAAGCCTGGCTCGCTTCGCTCGGCAAGACATGGTCGGATTTTGAGCGCAGCTATTTCTACAGCGATTCGCACAACGATATTCCGCTGCTCGAAAAAGTCACCGACCCGATCGCGACCAATCCCGACGACACCTTGCGCGCGCACGCGCAGGCCAAAGGCTGGCGCATCCTCGAACTCTTTCAACCCACGTGATCAAAAAACTCATCCGCAAGCTGTTTGGACAGGATCCGGCACCCGCTGACGACGACGCGGCAGCCGACACCGCGCCGTCCGACGCCAACGAAGCCACCCGCGCGCCGTCCGGCCGCGCCGACACTCCTGCAAAGACGCGCCGCAAGCCGGCCCGCCCCACGTCTCCCAAAGGCGCAGGCGGCGCACATGAGCCGGATGTGCCCGTCATCATCTCGTCCGATATCCACGGCATCGACCCGTCGCTGATCTCGAAGAACGCGATCCGCGTCACCGAAGGTCTGCAGCAGGCGGGATACCGGGCGTTCATCGTCGGCGGCGCCGTGCGGGATCTGCTGCTGGGCATTGCGCCAAAAGACTTCGACGTCGCGACCGACGCCACGCCTGATCAGGTACAGAAGCTGTTCCGCCGCGCACGCATCATCGGCCGGCGCTTCCAGATCGTGCATGTGCAGTTTGGCCAGGAGATCATCGAAACTTCGACGTTCCGCGCGCTCGTCGATCCGCCGGCCGCCGACGCCGCGCCGCCGCGCCGGCTGAAGCGCGACGAGCTCGACCGCCGCACCCACGCTGTCGATGCAAGCGGGCGCGTGCTGCGCGACAACGTCTGGGGCGAACAGCACGAGGACGCCACGCGACGCGATTTCACGATCAACGCGATGTACTACGACCCGGCCACGCAGACCGTGCTCGATTACCACAACGGCATGGCCGACATGCGCTCGCGCCTGTTGCGGATGATCGGCGACCCGGTCACGCGTTACCGCGAAGATCCGGTACGGATGCTGCGCGTCGTGCGTTTTGCCGCGAAGCTCGGCTTCGAGATCGAGGACACCACGCGTGCGCCGATCAAGGAACTCGCCGATCTGATCAACAACGTGCCGGCCGCCCGTCTTTTCGACGAAATGCTGAAGCTGCTGCTGTCGGGCCATGCGCTCGCGTGCCTGACGCGGCTGCGCAAGGAAGGCCTGCATCACGGCCTGTTGCCGCTCCTCGACGTGGTGCTCGAACAGCCGCAGGGTGAGAAATTCATCACGCTCGCGCTCAACAATACCGACGAACGCGTGCGTGCAGGCAAGCCGGTGTCCCCGGGCTTCCTGTTTGCGACGCTGCTGTGGCACGACATGCAGCAGCGCTGGCAGCAATACGAGGCAAATGGCGAATATCCGGTTCCCGCGCTGCATCGCGCGATGGACGACGTGCTCGACATGCAGACCGAGAAACTGGCGATCCACAAGCGCTTCTCGTCCGACATGCGCGAGATCTGGGGCCTGCAGTTGCGCCTCGAAAAACGCTCGGGCCGCAGTGCCCTGAAGCTGCTGGAACACCAAAGATTTAGAGCAGGGTATGATTTCCTCCTGTTACGCTGCGAATCGGGCGAACTCGATGAGTCGGTCGGTGCGTGGTGGACGGAGTTCATCGACGGAGACGCCGCCGCGCGCGAAGCATTGCTCGAGCAAGGCGGGAAGGACCGAACGCCCAGAAAACGACGGCGGCGCAGCAGTGGCGCCAGGAGCCGCAAACCGGGCGACGGAATGGAGGGCGGCACGACAGCAGGTAACAGCGCGGCCAGCGATGCGAGTCATAACGGCTCACACGAGGACTGACGCGGTTCCGGCATTCGCCGTCGAACGAAAGTCGCAGGAAGCTATGCCATGACGGTTGCTTATCTCGGCCTCGGCGCGAATCTCGGGGATGCGCGCCAGACCCTGAAAGACGCAGTGGTGTGCCTCGCACAACAGCACACCATCGCCGTGCTCGCGAAGTCGAGCTTTTATCGCACTGCCCCGATCGATGCGGGCGGAGACGACTACTTCAATTGCGTCGTGAAGCTCGAAACGACGCTTCCTGTGCGCCACCTCCTCGCGCTTTGTCACAGGATCGAACATCAGTTCGGCCGGGAGCGCCCCTTTCGTAACGCACCGCGTACTCTCGATCTCGACATCCTGCTATACGGCGATCACTGCATCGACGAACCGGACCTGATTGTGCCGCACCCCCGTCTGACCGAGCGCGCTTTCGCGCTCGTGCCGCTTGTCGAAATCGACGCAGCGATCGTCATCCCGCAACATGGACGCGCCGATGCGCTGCTTGCATCCGTCGCTTCGCAGCGCATCGAAAAGTTGAAGTCGCCGTGTCAGTGTCCGATATTGGGCGCCCTCGCCGGCAAGAATGCTGAATCGTCCGGGGGCGGCTGCCGATGAATGCGCCGCCGCTCACCGTTACCGCGCCGCACCTGCGGCCGCCCGTCCGCTATATTGCGATCGAAGGTCCGATTGGCGTCGGCAAGTCGTCGCTTGTGCAGCGGCTCGCCGAGCGCTGGTCGATGCATGGCGTCTACGAGCGGCCGCAGGACAACCCGTTTCTCGAACGCTTCTATCGCGATACAACGCGCTTCGCTTTGCCGACGCAACTGCACTTCGCGTTGCAACGCGCGCAGCAGGTGCAGGAAATCGCAACGATCCATTCTGCCGGCACGCCGCTCATCGCCGACTTCATGACGCAGAAGAACGATGTCTTCGCGCGTCTCACGCTGCCTGAAGACGAATGGCTGCTCTATCGTGCGCTGTCTGCGCGCATCGATGCGCAGGGGCCGAACCCGGATCTCGTGGTCTATCTGCAGGCGAGTCCGGAGGTGCTGTTCTCGCGCATCCAGAAGCGCGCGGTGCCGATGGAACTGCAGATCTCCGATGCATACCTGCGTGCGCTCTGCGACGCGTACAACGAGTTCTTCTATCACTATGACCGCGCGCCTGTGCTGACGGTCAACGCCGAACACCTGAACCCGCTCGAATCGGACGCGGACCTTGCACTGCTGATCGAACGCATGGAGTCGATGCGCGGTCGCAAGGAGTTCTTTGTCAAAGGCACGTCGCTGTAAGCGGCAGTGCTTCTCTTCCCCTACGGACTGTCATGACCTATTTGCAGGAAACGAGCCGGAACGCCATTACCGTGCCGAAGCTGCAGGCGATGCGCGAAGCCGGCGAAAAAATCGCGATGCTCACCTGCTATGACGCAAGCTTCGCGGCGCTGCTGGATCGCGCTGGCGTCGATGTGCTGCTGATCGGCGATTCGCTCGGCAATGTGCTGCAGGGACATACCACCACGCTACCGGTCTCCCTCGACGATATCGCTTATCACACCGCCTGCGTTGCCCGCGCGCGGCCATCGGCGCTGATCGTCGCCGATCTGCCGTTCGGCACTTACGGCACGCCGGCGGATGCTTTCGAGAGTTCAGTGAAGCTGATGCGCGCCGGCGCGCAGATGGTGAAGCTCGAAGGCGGCGAGTGGCTCACCGACACGGTGCGCTTTCTGGTGGAGCGGTCGATTCCGGTGTGCGCGCACGTCGGGCTCACGCCGCAGTCAGTGCATGCGTTCGGCGGCTTCAAGGTGCAGGGCAAGACAGAGGCTGGCGCCAGCCAGCTGCTGCGCGATTCGCGCGCGATGCAGGATGCCGGCGCGCAGTTGATCGTGATAGAAGCGATTCCGACGCTACTCGCGGCAGAGGTCACCAAGCAGCTGACGATCCCGACCATCGGCATCGGTGCAGGCGCCGACTGTTCGGGTCAGGTGCTGGTCCTGCATGACATGCTCGGCATTTTTCCCGGCAAGCGTCCGCGCTTCGTGAAGGATTTCATGCAGGGGCAGACGGGGATTCCCGCCGCCGTGGAGGCGTATGTGCGCGCGGTGAAGGATGGGTCGTTCCCGGGACCGGAACATACGTTTTGATGTCCTCCGGGGCCGCGACGGTCCTGCGTCGACGTTCGGCCTCGCCAGAATCGGCTAAAACCCGTCGTCGACAGCGGGAATCGTTCGGGCCGGATTGACCTTGCATGCAAACCGGGGCGTGTGTCTTCGTCTTGTCGTTAGCGTAGCGCGGGTGGCGCTGCCGCGTACCGACGAAAAACGGGAGACAACCATGAGCCCCTTCTGCCTGATCGACGTCGCGGGCATCCGCGATCATTCCACGCTGCCGCACGACGTGCCCGACAGCAGGCACTACGCGCGGCGTCTGACTGCGTGGCTGCTACGGGTGCTCCATGTGGGTCACACCTGAACACGCGACGTTTCGAGTAGGCCAGCCACGCCTGAGCGCACCGATCAGGCGACGAGCCTTGCCGGAACCGCGCCGCGTAGCGCGTTACATAGCATGAGCGCCTCAGCACGCAACACGTCCGGCCGTAACAGGACCCGTTCGCGCGCCTCCATGCTGGCGTCCGCGAGCAGCACGCTGCGCATCACCCCGGGCAACACCCCCGACGACAACGGCGGCGTCCACCACCGCCCGTCGAGTTTAACGAAGACGGTCGTCCGGCCGCCCTCGGTCAACTCTCCGCGTTCGTTGAAGAACAGCATATCGAAGGCGCCCTTCGACTCCGCTTCGTGCCACGCACGATCATATTCCGCGCGGTGCGTGGTCTTGTGAAGCAGCAACGCGTCTTGTGCCTGCGTCGGCGCGTAACCGTGGTCGGGCGCGAGCAGCACGTCCACCACGTCGTTCTGCAACGGTGCGAGCGGTGCGGCAATCAATTCCACGGCACCCTTTTTATTGAGTGCAAGGCGCAACCGATGGGGCGTCCATGCCGCTAGCTGCGCGCACTGCGCGGCAATCCGGTCACGCAGCGCCGCCTCGTCGAAGCTGAAACCAAACCACGCGGCACTTGAACCCATCCGTGCAAGATGGCGCTCCAGATGCCGCGCGCCGCTCTCGCGTGTCGCGTACATCGTTTCGAAAAGCTGGAAGCCAGGATCGGCTTCGGTCAGGAAGCGGGCCTTCAATCGACACTCCGCGTATTCATCGGCGGCGACGCTGTCGAGCACAATGCCTGCGCCGATGCCCATCGTTCCACGTCGCTGGCTGGTGTTGGCTGGTGCATCCAGTGTCAATGTCCTGATCGCCACCGACAGGCAGAAATCGCCGCACGTATCGTTCAGGATGTCGGCAGTGTCGGCGGCGGATGTAGCATCGAGCCAGCCAATCGCACCGGTATAAAGACCGCGTGGCGTGCTTTCCAGCGCGTCGATCAGTTGCATCGTGCGATGCTTCGGCGCGCCGGTAATCGAACCGCACGGAAACAGCGCGCGAATCATGTCCGCGAACGACGTCCCGGCACGCAGGCGTGCTTCGATCGTCGACGTCATCTGCCACACCGAAGCGTACGGCTCGACGGAAAAAAGCGCCGGCACCGCGACCGATCCGATCTCCGCAACCCGCGACAGATCGTTGCGCAGCAGATCGACGATCATCACGTTCTCGGCGCGGTTCTTGGGATCGGTCGCAAGGAATTCGGCCGCGCCCCTGTCAGCGACGGTATCCGCCGAACGAGGCGCGGTGCCTTTCATCGGACGCGCGCGCAGCGTGCTGCCCGCCTTTTCGACAAACAGTTCCGGTGAGCACGACAGCACCCACCGATCGTCGGGCAGCGCGATCAGCGCCCCATAGCGCACTGGCTGCATTGCCCGCAGCCGGCGGTACAGCGCAAGGGGCGTGCCGAACACATCGAACCCGAGGCGATATGTGTAGTTGACCTGATACGAATCGCCAGCGCGCAACGCTTCGTGAACCCCTGCGATGGCCTGTTCGAACTCTGCATAGTCGACGCTCTCCTGCACGCCAGCCGTACCCGCGACCGACGGTTCGTCCGCTCCGCTGTCGTGTTTAGCAAGCCACGCGTCGACCTCGTCGCAAGAGAGCTTCTCGCAGCGAGTGAACAATAAAAAACGCAGCGTGGCGTCACCACGCTGCGTTAGATGCGACCGGAGGAAGTCCCTGTGGGACGACCGGAGGAAGTCCCCGTGGGGCGACCGAAGGGCATTGCCCTGGACCAGATCACGGCCGAACTCGTAATTGCCGAGCACAACGGCGTGCAAGCCGTTACGCGTGTCAGCCGCCACAGCCTTGCACACCTGATCGAGTTCGGCCGGGTTCATACACACCCGCTCATGCACGAAGCCCGTGTAAAGCCGGCTCGACCGATGAGCCGTGGTCGAGTCGCAGTCGTCGAGCAATGCGAACACGGAGTCGCGTTCGTCCCTCACCATGAATACCGCCAACTTCAGACTGCCATTAATCGAAGAAGCTCTTCACCCGGTCGAACCAGCTCTTGCTTTGCGGGCTATGTCTCGCACCACCCTCGATGAGCGACTTCTCGAATTGTTGCAAGATTTCGCGCTGCGCCTCCGTGAGCTTGACCGGCGTCTCGACCTGGACGTGCACATAGAGATCGCCCGCGATGCTCGAGCGCAGCCCCTTGATACCCTTGCTGCGCAAACGGAACGTCTTGCCCGACTGCGTACCTTCCGGCACCGTGAAGCTTGCGCGACCTGCAAGTGTCGGCACCTCGATCTCGCCGCCGAGCGCTGCCGTCGTAAATGGAATCGGCATCTGGCAATGCAGGTCATCGCCGTCGCGCTCAAACACCGTGTGCTGCTTGATGTGAATCTCGACGTACAGATCGCCCGACGGACCGCCATTGACACCCGGCTCACCGTTACCCGCCGAACGGATACGCATGCCGTCATCGATGCCGGCCGGAATCTTCACTTCCAGCGTCTTGGTTTCCTTGGTCTTGCCCGCGCCGTGACAATGGGTGCAGGGTTCAGGAATGTAGGTGCCGGTGCCATGGCACTTCGGACAGGTTTGCTGGATGCTGAAGAAACCCTGCGACATCCGCACCGCGCCCGAGCCGTTACAGGTCGGACAGGTTTCCGGCTTGGTGCCCGGCTTCGCACCGGAGCCGTGGCAGATCTCGCACGAAACCCAGCTCGGCACGCGAATCTGCGTGTCATAACCGTGAGCGGCCTGTTCGAGCGTAATTTCCATGCTGTAGCGCAGATCGGCGCCGCGATACACCTGCGGACCCGCGCGACCACCACGTGCGGCACCGCCGGCAGCCTGACCAAAGATGTCGCCGAAAATATCGCCGAACGCATCGGCAAAGCCGCCGAAGCCTTGCGCCCCGGCCGCGCCCATGTTCGGATCCACGCCAGCATGGCCGTACTGGTCGTACGCCGCGCGTTTTTGCGAGTCCGACAGCATTTCATAGGCTTCCTTCACCTCTTTGAAATGCTCTTCCGCATCCTTGTTGCCCGGATTGCGGTCGGGGTGATGCTTCATCGCCAGCTTGCGATAAGCCTTCTTGATTTCGTCGTCGCTCGCGTTCTTTGCGACGCCCAGAACCTCGTAATAATCCCGTTTCGCCATATCGGTTCAACGCCAGCCGCGCAATCCGGCGCGGCGGCTCCTTGTGAATGCTGGAGTCTCGCGACTCGTCCGGCCGTGACTTTTACCCAGATAGCGGGACAAAAGTCGCGCCCTCCATAAAACAAATGTGCCCGGAGAGCCCAAAGGCTCGCCAGGCGCGTTAACCGTTCGTGTGCCCAACCGGGCCCAGACCGTCTTGCAGCCGGGCTGCGCATCGCTTCCGACGCGCAGCCGTCTGGTTAAAGTTCAACCCGGCTTAGTCCTTCTTCACTTCCTTGAACTCGGCGTCGACGACGTCGTCTTCCGGCTGGCTCGCACCACCCGAGGACGCACCGCCCGCTGCACCTGCCGCACCAGCGGCGCCCGCAGCACCTTGAGCGGCCTGCATGTCGGCGTACATCTTTTCGCCGAGCTTCTGCGACGACGTGGCCACCGCTTCGATCTTCGCCTCGATCGTCGCCTTATCGCTCGAGCCGCTCTTCAGCGTTTCTTCGAGCTCCTTCAGCGCAGCTTCGATCTTTTCCTTCTCGGCCGCTTCGATCTTGTCGCCGTATTCCGTCAGCGCCTTCTTCGTGCTGTGGACGAGTGCATCGCCCTGGTTGCGGGCATCAGCCAGTTCACGCAGCTTGTGATCTTCTTCCGCGTTCGCCTCCGCGTCCTTCACCATCTTCTCGATTTCAGCTTCCGACAGACCCGAGTTCGCCTTGATCGTGATGCGGTTTTCCTTGCCGGTCGCCTTGTCCTTCGCGCCGACGTGCAAAATGCCGTTCGCGTCGATGTCGAAGCTCACTTCGATCTGCGGCACGCCGCGCGGTGCAGGCGGAATGCCCTCGAGGTTGAACTCGCCGAGCAGCTTGTTACCCGCTGCCATTTCGCGCTCACCCTGGAACACCTTGATCGTCACGGCGCCCTGGTTGTCGTCCGCCGTCGAATACACCTGCGCGTGCTTCGTCGGGATCGTCGTGTTCTTGTTGATCATCTTCGTCATCACGCCGCCGAGCGTTTCGATGCCAAGCGACAGCGGAGTCACGTCGAGCAGCAGCACGTCCTTGCGGTCGCCCGACAGAACCTGACCCTGAATCGCGGCGCCCACGGCCACGGCTTCGTCCGGGTTCACGTCACGACGCGGCTCCTTGCCGAAGAATTCCTTCACCTTCTCCTGCACCTTCGGCATGCGCGTCATGCCGCCGACCAGAATCACGTCGTCGATCTCGCTGACCTTCACGCCCGCGTCCTTGATAGCGATGCGGCACGGTTCGATCGTGCGCTCGATCAGTTCTTCGACCAGCGCTTCGAGCTTCGCACGCGTAATTTTCAGGTTCAAGTGCTTCGGACCCGACGCATCGGCTGTGATGTACGGCAGATTGATTTCAGTCTGCTGGCTCGACGACAGTTCGATCTTGGCCTTTTCGGCCGATTCCTTCAGGCGTTGCAGCGCGAGCACGTCCTTCGACAGGTCGACACCCTGCTCCTTCTTGAATTCGCCAATGATGTAATCGATGATGCGCTGGTCGAAGTCTTCACCGCCGAGGAACGTATCACCGTTTGTCGAGAGCACCTCGAACTGCATTTCACCGTCAACGTCTGCGATTTCGATGATGGAAATGTCGAACGTACCGCCCCCGAGGTCAAACACGGCGATCTTTCGGTCGCCCTTTTCGGCCTTGTCGAGACCAAACGCGAGTGCGGCAGCGGTCGGCTCGTTGATGATCCGCTTCACTTCCAGACCGGCGATGCGGCCTGCGTCCTTGGTGGCCTGGCGCTGGCTGTCGTTGAAGTACGCGGGAACCGTGATCACTGCTTCCGTGACCGGCTCGCCGAGGTAGTCTTCAGCGGTCTTCTTCATCTTGCGCAGCACTTCCGCCGAGATTTGCGGCGGCGCCAGCTTCTGCTCGCGTACTTCGACCCATGCGTCGCCGTTGTCGGCTTTCATGATCTTGTACGGCATCAGGCCGATGTCTTTCTGCACTTCCTTTTCTTCGAAGCGACGACCGATCAGACGCTTGACCGCGAACAGCGTGTTCCTCGGGTTCGTGACCGACTGACGCTTGGCGGGAGCGCCAACGAGAATCTCGTTGTCGTCCATGTAAGCGATGATCGACGGCGTCGTACGGGCGCCTTCCGAGTTTTCGATCACCTTGACGGTATTACCTTCCATCAACGCCACGCACGAATTGGTGGTGCCGAGGTCGATGCCGATGATTTTGCCCATTTTTTCCTGATCTCCTGAACTTTGATCGCTGCAGGACGCGCGCTTTTGTCCGCTGGACTGTGCGGCGCATCCCGCCTTCAATTCATACCTGCACTCAAAATAAGTGCAACCGCATCGTTTTCAAGACCCTGAACGCTATGCGGTCATTAAATATTTTCAATCGCCTGAGCCGGTGGCCGTGGTTTCCGGCGAAACGGTGCCTTCCGGGGCGCGATCTGTCACGCTGACGGTTGCAGCGGCGTCCGCCTGCCCGCTGCCGTTGGCTGAGCGGTCGACCGGACCGCTAACGGTCGCCCCACCAGCGGCCGCCCCACCGATGGCCGCCCCACGAATTTTCTCACGCGCTGCTGCCACGGCTGCCTCGAACTGCGCGAGGCCATGCCAGCCCGTCGCCCGACCAAGCCGCTTGCCGCGGTGGAAGAAGTACCACGTGGGCACGCCATGGAGCACGAACCGGCGGCCCAACTCGCGGTGCTCGTAGACGTTGCTGTGAAACCATTTCAGGCCAAGCGCCCGGATCGCATCCGGCTGGGCGAGCATCGCTTTCTTGGCAATCTCACAGTTGAAGCAGTCGAGACCCCAGAAGAAGACGACCGCGAGGTCGTCCCCGGCCGATGCGAGGCCTGCGTCGAACAATGCGGCGCTCAATTCCTGCATGTCGAAGACGGCGAATGCCGTGGAGTCGACGGGAATATTGCCCATGGTCGTGACGTTTCTCGAAGCGGCGCTGAACGGCGATTGACGAGGCCGCTTACTTCGGCGCCGCGACCGTCACCAGCGCCGGCCGCAGCACGCGATCGGCGATCACGTAGCCCTTTTGCAGCACGGCGACGACCGTGTTCGGCTCCTGTTCGGCCGGCACCATCGAAATGGCCTGGTGACGATGCGGATCGAACTTCTCGCCGACCGGGTTCAATGCGACGACGCGGCCCTTCTCGAGCGCGCCGGTCAACTGGCGCAGCGTCAACTCGACGCCTTCGCGGACTTTCGCCAGATCGCCGGAGTTGTCGGCAAGCGCAGCCTCGAGGCTGTCGAGCACCGGCAGCAGATGTTCGGCGAAGCTTTCGATCGCGAACTTGTGCGCTTTCTTTACGTCTTCGTGCGCCCGGCGGCGCACGTTTTCCGTTTCGGCCTTTGCGCGCAGGTAGCTTTCCTGCAGTTCGCCGATCTTTGCCTGCGCTTCGGCCAGAGCGACCTCTGCGCCAGCCGGCGCCGCTTCAGGCGCAATGTCCTGTTGATCGACCGTGCCAGCTTCAGCGGCCGTGCGGCCGTTTTCGTCAGCAGGCGTGGCGTTCTGGCCAGTCGGGTTCTCTTGCGTGTTTTCCATGTCGCTGAAAGTCATAAAAAAATAAAAACTGCAGCAGCGTCTTCCTGCTAACGCAGCGCTGAAACAGACGTTGCGAAAAAGCAACGAAGCCGCGCTTACCGACGGTGCAGATGGGGTCCAGATCGAGGATTTCAAGCCGGTCCACCGGTGTTTTCGCACCGCAACCGTGCGCCGAAACGGGCCGTAACAACGATTACGCAGCTGCCATCAGATTGAGATTGAGCGGCATCAACCAGTGACCTAAACTTCTCTTAAGCGTCCGAAAAGGCACGTTTACCCTAACGAAGCGTAATCTGCCTCACCACTCTGACAGATCGCTTTTTTCCTACCGGCAGACTTCGGGGAACACCGTGAAACTGATGTTTGCAATATCGGTGGTCGCCCTCGTGCTCATCGCGGGCACCACGACAATATGCCTGTCCGGCGCCGTGAACGAAAGCACGACCGAGTATGGTGGCGTGCACGCCACGATGGAACAACTGTTCAATCCCCACCTGAAAGTTTGTCGATAATGCGCCGGTCGCGCTTGGTCGGCCGCCCGTGCATGGCGGCCGCCGGTTCGCGATACGTCTTGCGCCGCTCCAGTTCAAGCAGGCGCTTTTCCCTACCCGCCGCCGTTTCCGCGTAAAGCGTCTGCGCGATGCTCGCTGGCCCGCGCACGTCGCAGATTCCTAGTACTTCCACCTGCCACACGATCCGTTCAATCTCGATTTCGACCGCGTCGCCGACCCGCACATCCTTCGACGGCTTCACCTGCGCGCCGTCAATCCGCACCCGTCCTTTTTCGACGGCATCCGTCGCCAGCGAGCGCGTCTTGAAGAAGCGCGCGGCCCAAAGCCATTTGTCGATGCGCAGGCGCGCACCCGGTTCGGTCGAAATTTTGTAATTCACTGGAGCACGTCCAAAGTAAAAGACGCCGGGCGGCGCGCCACCGTGCAATCGACACTCATGCGACCGCCGCCCCGTGCGCTGCGACCGGCTGCACCACCGGCCAGCCCTGCAGGTGCTGCGCGACGATCTCGCCGAGCGCGGCGATCCACGCCTGCGAAGCATTCACGCATGGAATCCGGTGAAACTCGCGGCCACCGGCATGCAGGAACTCGTCGCGAACTTCGATGCCGATTTCCTCGATGGTTTCGAGGCAGTCGGCGGTAAATCCGGGGCAAAAGACATCCGCACGGCGCACGCCTGCGGAACCCAGTTCCTTCAGGGTCGGCGCGGTGTAAGGCTGCAGCCATTCAGCGCGGCCAAAACGCGACTGAAACGTAACGCGACACTCCACCGGCGTCACGCGCAGCGCATTCATCAGCAAGGCCGCTGTCTGCTGGCACTGCTCGTGGTACGGGTCCCCCAGATCGAGCGTGCGCTTCGGCACGCCATGGAAACTGAGAACCAGCTTGTCGCCCGCTGCGAAATCCGGATGGCCGTGCGTTTGCCAATAGTGGTGAACCTGCGCTGCCAGTGCGGCGATGTAGGCCGGATGATCGCAGTAGTGACGCACAGTCCGGATTTCCGGCTGGTTGCGCATGCGACCCAACGCGACAAATGCATCGTCGAACGCAGTGGCTGTGGTCGACGACGAGTACTGCGGATACATCGGCATCAGCAGCACGCGCTCGGCGCCCGCCAGCTTCAACTGGTTCAGCATTGCCGGAATGCCCGGCGTGCCGTAGCGCATCGCGTAATCGACGATCACCTGGTAGTCGTTCAGCTGCAACAGGTGCCGCAACGCTTCCACCTGCTTCTCCGTATGTACGCGCAACGGCGAACCTTCCGGCATCCAGACAGCGGCGTATTTCTTCGCCGACGCGCGACCGCGAAACGGCAGGATCAACAGGCGCAGGATCACCTGCCAGATCACGGCCGGGATCTCGACCACGCGTGGATCGGACAGGAACTGCGCGAGGTAGCGCCGTACGGCACGTGGCGTCGGCGCATCGGGCGTACCGAGATTGATCAGCAGCACCGCGACACGATGTGACGTGGCGGACTGCGAAGGCCGCTCGAGGTCGAAACGCATGATCAATGGATTCTGGTGGCGTACTGATTGAAACGGTTCAGATGGGACCCATTATAGCGGCGCGATTTCCTGCCGATACCTGGCCTTCCGGGCTATTGGCGCGGCGTGCGATGCCGCGCATCATAGACATGCAGGGACGAGCGGCGCGTCGGGCAGTTACTGCTGGCTGAGGGTCATGGACAGAAGCCGCGCAGTGATATCGACGATCGGAATCACGCGGTTATAGGCCATTCGGGTCGGCCCGATCACGCCAAGCGTGCCGACTATCTTGCCGTTCACCTCATACGGTGCGGTCACGACGCTCATTTCCTCGATCGGCACGAGATTCGACTCGCCGCCGATAAATATCTGCACGCCCTGCGCGTGACTCGACACGTCGAGCAACTGAAGGAGGCTGGTCTTTTGATCAAACACATCGAACAGTTTGCGCAGGCGCGCCATGTCCGACGAAAGATCGGCCACTTCGAGCAGATTGCGCTCCCCGGAGATCAGCACCGTCTCGCCCGTGTCGGCCTCATCGGTGCTCGCGGTGACGGCGGCGTGCATCAGCGTGGTCATGTCGCCGCGCAGTTCGTCGATTTCTTCGCGCAGGCGGCGCCGCACCTCGTCGAACGACAAGCCGGCGAAGTGCGCATTGATGTAGTTGGAGGCTTCGGTGAGCTGCGATGGCGAGAAGTCGCGCTGCGTCGCCATCATGCGGTTCTGCACATCGCCTTCGGGCGTCACGATGATCAGCAGAATGCGTTTGTCGGACAGGCGCATGAACTCGATCTGCTTGAACACGTGGCTGCGCCGCGGCGTCAGTACCACGCCCGCAAACTGGGACAGATTGGACAGCACGCTCGCCGCAGCTGCGACAATTTTCTGCGGCTCGCCGACCTGCAACGTCGTTTTGACGGTGCGCATGACGGCTTCCTCGTCGGCGGCGGACTCGACGGTCAGCATGGTATCGACAAACAGGCGATACCCGCGCGGCGTCGGAATTCTTCCCGCCGACGTATGCGGGCTGATCACGAGCCCCAGGTCCTCGAGGTCAGACATCACGTTGCGGATCGTCGCCGGGCTCAGTTCAAGGCCCGAGTACCGCGACAGCGTGCGCGAGCCGACCGGCTGACCTTCAGCGATATAGCGCTCGATCAGCGTTTTGAGGAGGGTTTGTGCGCGAGGATCTAGCATGAAGGAAAATTTTAGCGCAATGCCTGCGCGACAGCGAGCAATAACGGGAAGCTTCAGGACCATCGTGCGGCCGCGCGGCGCGTTGCGCAGGCTACGGCACGAAGTCCAGGCAGCGCCCCGACCATCAACCTGTCATCAGCTTTCTATCATTCTAACGACAAACCTGCCCGGGCCGGGCAAGCGCACTCCGTCCAGCCAGCGTCCGATGCAGGGCGCGGCGTGGCACGGCTCACCGCGCCCCCGGTGCAATGTGAAAAGTTCTTTTCGACGCATACCTATGGTGTAATGCCGGCATGCAAGTTACCAGCCAGTTCAGGACCGTTGCGCTCGTCGGGCGCAGCAACACTCCCGGCATCAGCGAGCCGCTGACGGCGCTCGCCTCGTGCATAGCAAAGCGCGGGTTCGACGTCGTGTTCGAAGCGGACACCGCCCAGGAAATCGGCGTGACCGACTATCCGGCGCTAACTCCGGCCGAAATCGGCGCGCGCGCCGACGTGGCTGTCGTGCTCGGCGGTGACGGCACCATGCTGGGCATGGGGCGGCAACTCGCGCCATACCGTACGCCGGTCATCGGCATCAACCACGGGCGCCTCGGCTTCATTACCGATATTCCGATTTCCGATATGCAAGAGATCGTCCCGCAGATGCTCACGGGCAGCTTCGAACGGGAAGAACGGACGCTGCTCGAGGCGCGCATCATGCGCAACGGCGAACCGATTTACCACGCGCTTGCGTTCAACGACGTCGTCGTCAACCGTAGCGGCTTTTCGGGGATGGCGGAACTGCGTGTGTATGTCGACGGACGCTTCATGTACAACCAGCGCTCGGACGGCCTCATCGTCGCCACGCCAACCGGCTCGACGGCCTACGCGTTGTCGTCGTCGGGGCCGATTCTGCATCCGCAGTTGCAGGGCATCGTGCTGGTGCCCATCGCGCCGCATGCGCTGTCGAACCGGCCGATCGTGTTGCCTGACGACTGCAAGGTCAGCATCCAGATCATCTCCGGGCGGGATGTGAACGTGAATTTCGACATGCAGTCGTTCACCGCGCTTGAGCTGAACGACACCATCGATGTGCGCCGCTCGCGTCATACGGTGCACTTCCTGCATCCGGTCGGCTACAGTTACTACGCGACGCTTCGCAAGAAGCTGCACTGGAACGAACATCCCTCGCTCGAAGACGACCCGCCAGCCTGAGTGACCGGAATGCCTTCATTGCCCTGCTCATTGCCCTGCTCATTGCCCTGACTACCCAGACAAGCGCGACTGACTCGACCGACGCGACCGTTTCGAATTCGCCAGCAAAACAGCCAACCAGACCAAACTCCATGCTTCGCCATCTCTCGATACGCGACTTCGTCATTGTCGCCGCGCTCGATCTTGAATTCGAAAGCGGCTTTACGGTCTTTTCCGGTGAAACGGGCGCCGGCAAGTCGATCCTGATCGACGCACTCGCCCTTGCGCTCGGCGCCCGCGCCGACGCAAACGTCGTGCGCACCGGCGAGAGCCGCGCCGACATTACCGCGGAATTCGCGACGCACGCCGAGGTCGAGCGCTGGCTCGACGAGCAGGCGCTCGGCACCGACGTCGACGACCCGCACGGCAGCACGGTCATGCTGCGCCGGGTGATCGATGCGACCGGCCGCTCGCGCGCGTTCATCAACGGTACGCCGGCCACACTGGCGCAACTGCGCGAAGTGGGTGAAATGCTCGTCGACATTCACGGTCAGCACGCGCACCAGTTGCTGATGCGGCCCGACGCGCAGCGCGAACTGTTCGACACCCACGCTGGCCTGCTCGAGACGGCCGCTTCGGTGACGCGCGCCTGGCGTAGCTGGCGCGAGGCTGCACAGGCCGTCGAAACCGCGCAGACGCGGGACCGCGAACTGCAACTCGAACGCGAGCGTCTCGCATGGCAGTTGACCGAACTCGACAAACTCGCGCCGCAACCCGGCGAATGGGAAGAGATCAACGCAGAGCATCGCAAGCTGTCGCACTCGGCGAACCTGATCGACGGCGTTCAGGGCGCGCTCGCGGCGCTGTCCGAATCGGATGAGGCGATGATCACGCATCTCGGCTCGATCATTTCGAAGCTGCGTGACCTTGCCGAAATCGATCCCGCCTTGAACGATGCGCTCGCCGCACTGGAACCCGCCGAGATCCAGTTGCAGGAAGCCGCGTATTCGCTGTCGCACTACGCGCAGCGGCTCGAACTCGATCCCGACCGGCTCGCCCAGGTCGACCGCCGTCTCGACGCGTTGCACTCGATGGCGCGCAAATTCCGCCTGCAGCCAGAAACACTGCCCGAAGAACACGAGGCCCGCCGGGCGCAGCTTGCCGCGCTCGACGCCGCCGCCGACCTCGACAGCCTGCGTGCCGTCGAGGCCAGGGCGAAAGAAGCCTATGTCGCCGACGCAAAACAGCTGTCGAAGGCACGGGCAAAAGCCGCGAAGGCGCTAGGATCGGCCGTGACGACAGGCATGCAGGAACTGTCGATGGCGGGCGGCAGCTTCGAGGTCGCGCTCGTGCCGCTGCCGGAAGGCGGCGCGCATGGCATGGAGCAGATCGAGTTTCGCGTCGCGGGTCACGCGGGCGTGCCGCTGCGGCCGTTGGCGAAAGTCGCGTCCGGGGGCGAACTGGCGCGGATCAGCCTCGCACTGGCCGTCATCGCAAGCACCGCGAGCCCCACGCCGACGCTGATATTCGACGAAGTGGATACGGGTATTGGCGGCGGCGTCGCGGAAGTGGTCGGGCGCTTGCTGCATCAGCTCGGCCGCGACAGGCAGGTGCTCTGCGTCACGCACCTGCCGCAGGTCGCCGCGCGCGGCGATCATCACTTTCAGGTCGCAAAGAGCGGCAACGGCAAGGGCGGCACGACGAGCAGCGTCACCTCGCTCGACAGATCCAGCCGTATCGAGGAAGTGGCGCGGATGCTGGGCGGCATCGAAATCACGGCGACCACCCGCAAGCACGCAAAAGAAATGCTCACCGCCTGAGCGCGTGGCGGCCGAGGGCCCTGTCCTCAGTCAAACACCCGCTTCCAGAGGCGCAGCACCGCTGCACGCTCGGCCGTCACACGCTCAGGCTCCACCCGCGCCTTCTCCATGCCGTCGAGGCGCAGCTTGTGCTGCAGCCTGCGATACGTCCGGTAAGCCGCACCCACCGTTTCAGCCTCTTCCTCACTCATCAGCCCGAAGCGCGACACTTCGCGCAGGAGCGCAATGTTGCCGGTATTGCGGATCAGTTCCGGATCGCGAGCCGCGTGCAGCAGTACCCAGTACTGCACCGTGAATTCGATATCGACCATCCCGCCACGATCGTGTTTCAGATCGAACAGCTCGGTGCGGTTCGGATGCCCCGCCTCGACGCGCTCGCGCATCTCGACAATTTCCTTCGCAAGCGGCGCGGCCTCGCGTGGAGTCGTCAGGACCTGGGTGCGGATCGCCTCGAACTGCGCGCCGATTTCCGCGTCTCCCGCGCAGTAACGTGCCCGCGACAATGCCTGGTGTTCCCACACCCATGCCGTGTTCGCTGCGTCGCCTTCACGCAGCTGATAGCGCCGGAACGCGTCGAGATCGGTGACGAGCAGCCCGGATTCGCCGTTTGGCCGCAACCGCAGATCGACATCGAACAGGGTGCCGGCACCGGTCGCCATCGTGAGCCAGGTGATCAGGCGCCGGGTAAACGTGGCGTAGACGTCGGCCGCCGCGTCGTCGGGGTCGTCGTACAGGAAGATGAGGTCGAGATCCGACGCGTAGCCCAGTTCCTTGCCGCCCAGCTTGCCGTAGGCGATCACGGCAAAGCGCGGCACCTCGCGATGCCGTTTGGCCAGCTGCTTCCAGACCGCTTCGAGCGTCACGTCGAGGACCGCATCGGCAAGTTCCGAGAGCCGGTCGCTCACCTGTTCGACAGAGAGGCGTCCCGCCAGATCGATCAGCAGGATCCGGAACACCTCCGCCTGATGCGCGTGGCGCAGCAGGTCCATCTGCTGTTCGACGCCGTCCGCCGCCGCGATACGCGCGCCAAGCGTGCGTTTGAATTCGGGCCAGTCGAACGGGCTCGCAATCGCTTCGTCGTCGAGCAGTTCGTCGAGCAGTTGCGGATGCCGGATCAGGTAGCCCGCCGCCCAGCGCGAGCCGCCCAGCACCGACAGTACACGATGCAGCGCGACCGGATATTCGGTCAGCAGCGCGAGATACACGCCCCGCCGGCTCACGGCTTCGAGCAGGTCGAAGAAACGCGCGATCGTATCCGCGCGCCTCTCGGTCGGCTCCAGCGTGCGCGCCGCTTCCAGCGCCCGCTGCGCAACGATGTCGAAGCGCTGCCGGCTCCGCTCACCGAGCCCCGTGTAGCGCGATGAGCGCCAGACCGCGCGCAGCCGGTCCAGCAGTTCCGCGGGCTCCGCGATACCGAGTTCGACGAGACGCGAGCGCAACGCCTCGTCCGCACTCTCGTCGTCGAGCGCGCTGCTCCACACCCACACTGCCGCGCCGTCTTCCGGCGCACCGCAGCCGTCGCGGCCGTTCACCTTGTCGGCGAAAATCTGGTCGAACTGCAGCTCGACGCGTTCGCGATGGCCGTTCAGCACCGCCATCAGCGCGGCGTAACCGTCAAAGCCCATCGTATGCGCGAGCTGATCGCGCTCCCCGGCGTCGACGGGCATCGCGTGCGTCTGCGCGTCGTTGCGGTATTGCAGGCGATGTTCGAGTTCGCGCAGGAAACGATAGGCCTGCGAGAGGTCAGCGCAGACGGAAGGCGTGATCAGCCCCTGCGCGGCTGCGTGCCTCAGCACGGGGAGCGTCGGGCGCACGCGAAAGCCGGCATCCTGGCCGCCGCGAATCAGCTGGAACACCTGCGCGCTGAACTCGATCTCGCGGATGCCGCCGCGGCCGAGCTTGATGTCATCAGCCTTGTCCGGCCGCATCGATGCGCGGCGTTGAGCTTCCTGGCGAATCTGCAGGTGCAGTGCCCGGATCGCGGCGATCACGCCGAAATCCAGATACCGCCGGTAAATGAATGGCGTGACGATGGTGTCGAGCTGTTTCGACAGACGCTGTGCGGCCTCGCTGTCGCCCTCGGAAACGAGCCGCCCCTTGATCCAGGCGTAACGCTCCCACTCGCGGCCCTGCACATAGAAATACTCTTCGAGCATGCCGAGGCTGCCCACCAGCGGCCCGGAATCGCCGTTCGGACGCAGACGCATGTCGACGCGAAACACGTAGCCATCCGCGGTCACTTCCGCGAGCGCAGCGATCAGCCGCTTGCCGAGACGCGTGAAAAAATCCTGCGTCGCAATCGGCGGGCGCTGGCCGCCGGCCGTCTCGCCGTCGTCTTCGTAGACGAAGATCAGGTCGATGTCCGACGAGACGTTGAGTTCGCGCCCGCCCAGCTTGCCCATCCCCACCACGCCGAGCGCAAGCCGCTCTCTCTCAGGGCCGCGCGGCTCGCCGTAGAGCACTTCGAGATCGGCGGACAGCACCGCGAGCGCACGCTGGATCGTGGCTTCGGCCAGATCGGTCATCGTACCGGTCACTTCGGCGACATCGGCCTCGCGTGCCAGATCGCGCTCCATCACGGCACAAAAGACCTCCGTGCGCAGCCGGCGCAGGGCTTTTTTAAGTGCCTCCTCGGTAAGCGGGGCATCGGACGCGGCGCGCAACGCGTTACAGAGTTCATCGAGCCGCGCGTCGATCCGCTCGCGCGTAACAGGTGCCGCCGCCAGCGCCGCCACGTGCGACGCGAGTTCGGGACGGCCGGCGAGCACGCGCGCAGCGTATTGCGACCAGGTGGAACTCGTCAGGGTGAAGTCAGTCATCAAAGGTCAGGCTCGCTCGTTGCTTCATTGGTTGTGACACACGCGAGGCGCAGGCGAAGCGCGAGTCGTGCGGACATGAGTGCCGAACGTCGCGAGCCACGCTGGCCGGACCTTTCAAAGGATTCAAAGGATGCCCGTAGGCGCTGGCCCGTGTGTTACATTTCGTCGTCAGACAGCAAAACTACCATACGCCCACCCGTCGCAGCATGTCCGAGCGAAACGATTCCGCCGACCCGTCAAAAGCCGGACGCGCCAGGCCCAGTAGCGGGAGCGACCATGCGGTGCTGCGGCACACGTTGCGAGTGGTGCTGGCCCTCGCACTCGTTCTCTACTTCATCGTGGCGGGGCTTTTCCTCGGCTTGCGCTATGTCGTACTGCCACGCGCCGACGCGTTCCGCCCGCGCATCGAAGCCATCGTCTCGGACAAGCTGCACGCGGAACTGAGAATCGGCAGGCTCGCACCGCACTGGACAGGCTTCCAGCCTGGCCTCGACATCACCAATCTCACCATCCGCGACCGCGACGGCAATACCGCGCTGACGATCCCGCACGCCACAGCCACGCTCTCGTGGCGATCGCTCGCGCAACTCGCGCCAGTGCTATCGAGCCTCGTCGTCGACAAGCCGGACCTGCTGGTTGCACGATCGAACGACGGCGCGCTGTCGGTAGCCGGCGTCCAGCTTCCGACCCGGCGCACGGGCAACGCCACGTTCACCACCTGGTTGCTCCAGCAGCAGGCGATCATTCTGCGCGGCGGCACGCTCCGCTGGCGCGACGCGCGGCACAAAGCCCCAGACCTTGCGCTGCAGGACATCCGGCTTGCGATCCTCAACGACGGTTACGAACACCGCTTCGCACTCCAGGCCCCCGCCGAGGGTACGGTGCTGCACGGCCCGCTCGACTTCCGGGCGCACTTCCGTCAAGCGCGGCTGACTTCCGTCGGCAAGCCGGTCAACTGGAAAGGTGAGGCGTATCTGTCCACCGGCCCCGTCGATCTGCCCACGCTGGCGCGCTACATGGATTTCCCGTTCGAAGTCTTCGCGGGCCGCATCGACAATTCGATCTGGATTGAATTCGCGGAAGGTCGCATGACTTCCGCGGACGGGCAGCTTGCGGGCAGCGACATTGCCTTGCGCGTTCGCGCTACGCAACCGAAACTCGACGTGCCAGTCGCGCATTTCACCTGGAAGGTGAATCTGGAGGAGCGCGACTTTAACCTCCAGCTCAGCGACTTCAACGCCGAACTCGGCCAGCCGCCACTCGATGACGGCACGCCGGTCACGCGCAATCTGGCGCTGTCGACGCTAACCGCCCGCTATCGCATCCCGAGCGTGCAGTATGGCCAGCTGATCAGCATCAAGGGCGATCGTGTCGATCTTGGTGTGCTCGCGGAATTCAGCCGCGCGCTACCGCTGCCGGGCAAACTGTTAAGCGAACTCGTGCGTTTCAATCCGCGCGGGCTGGTAGCGAACTATGTGATCGACGTCGAGCGCGAAAAGCCCGAATCCGGCGAGGCCGCTGCCGAGCAGCGTGCGCAGGGTGCCGAACCGATCTTGCGTTACCGGTTCAAGGGCGATCTGCAGGGTATCAGCATCGCGGCCCAGGAACCGCCGCCCGGCCTGACGAAGCTCAACCACCCGCGGGCGGGCGTTCCAGGTGTCGAAAATTTGTGGGGCAAGGTCGACGCCGATGAAAACCATGGCGCGCTGGCGATCAACACGGCCCATGTGGCCGTGACGATGCCGGGTGTATTCGACGATCCGCGCCTCACGTTCGACCGTATGAGCGGACACGTCAGATGGGATATCAAGCCGACCGCACCGGGCGAGCAGCACAAATCCGTTGCGATAACCGTGCCCGACTTCCGTGTCTCCAACGCCGACGCTGCCGCGAAGCTTACCGCGTACTACACGAACCCCGGCCACGGGCGCGGTGCGCTCGAACTGAAGGCCGATTTCGAGCGCGCGGCCGTGCCGCGCATCGTCCGCTACCTGCCGACCAGCATCAGCGAAAAACTACGCATCTATCTGGGACACGGGCTGCAGGCCGGCACGTCGCGTGGCGGGACGATCGAGGTGCATGGCAATCTCGAGAAATTCCCCTATTCGCGCGATCCGACCGCCGGCATCTTCCGCATCGTCGCGCCTTTCAGCAACGCAAGGTTCGACCCGTCGCCGTATCCGCCCAGGACACTCAGGAACGGCACGCCGAACGTCTGGCCGGCGCTCGACAACATCAACGGCACGTTCGAACTGAAGGAGAACGTGCTGCGATTCGACGTCGACCGCGCTCGCTACAAACGTGTCGCGCTAGGGAGGGTGACGGGGAAGATCGACGATCTAGGAACGAAAGCGTCGAGCCTTGTGATCACGGGCAACGGCCGCGGTCCGCTCGCCGACATGCTGGACTACGCGAACAACAGCGCGATCGGCGGCCTCTCGAAACACGCCGCCGAAAAGGTCCGTGCCGAAGGCGGTGCAACGCTGGCCCTCAAGCTCACTGTGCCGCGCACGCCGAAGCCGCATATCGCTGTCGAAGGCGCAGTCGGCTTCCAGAACAACCGGCTGACGATGAATAACGTACCGCCCCTATCGCAGCTCAACGGCCGGGTCCGGTTTACGGAGCACACCGCAGCGACCGACCGGCTGTCGGCCCGCTTTCTCGGCGGCCCGGTGCACGCGAACGGTGGCTTGCGACAGGACGGCACCTATGCATTCGATATCGACGGCCAGATTGCCGTCGAGGCGGCGCGCGGCCTCGACCTGCACGGCCCGGCCGAGCAGGCGCTCACGCACATGAGCGGCAGCGCGCCTTATCAGGTGAGTATGCGCGGTGCCAGAGGCCGCCTGCCCGACGTGACCGCGAATTCCGACCTGACCGGCCTTGCGCTCAATTTTCCCGCCCCCTTTAACAAGCCGCTCGGCAAGAAGATACCCCTGCACTTCGTGTTCCATCCGCCCACCAGCTCTGTCGACGCAGGGCTTCAGCGCGCCGACCTGACTTTCGGACAGGTCAAGGCCGCGTACCTGCTGCGCCATGAACCGAACCAGCCGCTGACCGTCGTGCGGGGCGCAATCGGCGTGAACAAACCGGCTGATCTGCCGTCCGAAGGCGTCACCGCAGCGGTCGACCTCGACGAGTTCGACGCCGACGCGTGGCGCGCGCTTTTTGCCCAGATGCGCAGCGGCAGCAAGGACGCGGTACAGCCCGGCATCCCCAACAAAGTGGCCGCGCAGTTCATGCCGACGCGCTTCGCGGTCCACATCGGCACACTGACGCTGCTCAAGCGCCACTGGGAAAATTTGATCGTCGGGGCATCGACCGAAGATCACAAGTGGCAGGCAAACATCGCATCGAATCAGGTTTCAGGCCATGTATCGTGGCTGCCGGGGGCCACGCCGGACTCGCCGGGCACGCTGCATGCACGCCTCGCGCGCCTCGTGATTCCCTCGGTGCCCCAGAACGACCTGCTCGGCCGGGCGATGTCCGCGCCCGCGAGAAACCTGCCGTCGATCGACCTGATCGTGAACGAGTTTATCGTCCGCGATCACAACTTCGGCCGGCTTGAAGTCGATGCGCACAATTTCGAGGAAGACGGCGTACCCGTCTGGCAACTGGACAAGCTCGACATCACCAATCCGGACGCGTCGCTGATCGCCACGGCGAACTGGCGCACCGAGCGCAGCCTCGGCGCCAATACCGACGAGGTCCCGCCGCACCACACCGAACTCGATTTCGTCCTTCACGTCAACGACGCTGGCGCGTTGCTCGAGCGCGCCGGCCGCCCGCGCGTGCTCAAGGGCGGTTCCGGCGTGCTGTCGGGCAAGCTCGACTGGCGCGGCAGCCCGAACGTGATCGATTTCCCGACGCTGGACGGCAACCTCGCGGTCGACCTGCGTCACGGACAGATCCTGAAAGTCGACCCGGGTCTCGCGAGGCTGCTCGGCGTGCTGAGCCTGCAAAGCCTCGTGCGCTTCGCGACGCTCAATTTCGGCGATGCGATCGGTGAGGGCCTGCCATTCTCGACGGTGACGGGGACCGTAGGCATCGAAAACGGTATCGGTCGCACGGACAACTTCCAGATGATCACGGCGCCTGCCCGCACCCAGATGACAGGCGTCATCGACCTTGCACAGGAGACGCAGGATCTGCACGTCCACATCGTCCCGACGGTAGACCTCGGCGCCGGCGTCGTCGCGGCAGCGATCATCAACCCGCTGTTCGGACTCGGCGCACTGATCGCGGACGTGGCGCTGTATCACTCGGTCAGCAGGGCGTTCACCATGGAGTATGCGATCACCGGCTCCTGGGCGCATCCGCACGTTGAGCGGGTCAACCACGATCGCGGTAATATGAACGCTCCGGCTCCGACGGCCGTCCACTGAGCGCTGATCGGGCCCCTGCTGCACGGGGCTTCTCGCGGTGGACGGGCCCGGTCACAACATAGCCATGGTTTGCAGTCCGCGGCGCGCAGTTCGCGTCGCCTTGCCGGGAGTCTTTCAAAACGCTCATGAGCGACCAATACGCCCCAACATCGACCTGTCGCGTCGCTGCGCTGCAGATGGTCAGCACGCCCGAGCGCGACCGGAACCTTGCCGAGGCCGAACGGCTTATCGCGGAAGCCGCCGCGGATGGCGCGCAACTTGTGCTGCTGCCCGAATATTTCTGCTTCATGGGTTTCAAGGACACCGACAAGCTGACGGTCCGCGAAGCATACGGCGACGGCCCGATCCAGCGTTTTCTGGTGGATGCGGCACGGCGCCACGGCGTCTGGATAATTGGCGGCACGCTACCGCTGACGGCGCCGGAACCTTCGCGCGTGCTGAACACGACACTCGTATTCGACCCGCAGGGCAACGAGGTCGCGCGCTACGACAAGATCCACCTGTTCAGCTTCGAGAAAGGCGACGAATCGTTCGACGAGGCGCGCACGATCCGTCCCGGTGAGGATGTACGCACCTTCGACGCTCCGTTTGGCCGGGTGGGCCTGTCCGTCTGCTACGATCTGCGCTTTCCGGAACTGTACCGGCGCATGGGCGACTGCGCGCTGATCGTGGTGCCGTCCGCCTTCACTTACACAACCGGCCGCGCGCACTGGGAAACGCTGCTGCGCGCGAGAGCGGTCGAAAACCAGTGTTATGTGCTCGCCGCCGCACAGGGCGGCAAGCACGAAAACGGTCGCCGTACATGGGGCCACAGTATGTTGATCGACCCCTGGGGCGAAATTGTCGCGGTACGTGACGAGGGTGCAGGCGTGGTCGCCGGCAATCTCGATCGCACCCGCATCGACGAGGTCCGCCAGAGCCTGCCCGCCTGGCGGCACCGCGTCCTTACCTGAACCTCACCTGACCTTTAGCGGACCTTTAGCTGACCTTGAAAGCGGCGCGCCAAACATCCATCTAGCGACTGTGAAGTGACCCTGACGTGAACCTAAGGCATGCTCCCAACCGAATCCCTCGCATCGAGAAGAACTGACCTCGCATGAATATCATCGAACCCGGTATCCGTAACCTCGCGACCGCCAAGGACGTGCTGCTCACGCCGTATGGCCTCGACGAAGGCGTTTTGACCCGCACGCTCGCGGAAATCTTCACGCATCGCATCGACTACGCCGACCTGTATTTCCAGGCGACGCGCAGCGAAGCGTGGAGCCTCGAGGAAGGCATCGTCAAATCCGGTAGCTTCAGCATCGATCAGGGCGTCGGCGTGCGCGCCGTGTCCGGCGACCGGACGGCGTTCGCCTATTCGGACGACCTGTCGCCCGAAGCGATCCGCCAGGCTGCGATCGCCACCCGCGCGATTGCGAAGGCCGGCGGCGGCAAGCAGAAGGTGAAGGTGGCGTCGTCGCTGACCGGCATCGCCGGGCGCGATCTGTACCTGCCGTCCGACCCGCTGCATTCGCTCGACGCAACCGCCAAGGTCAAGCTGCTCGAACGCATCGAACAGATGGCGCGTGGCCGCGATCCGCGCATCAAGCAGGTGATGGCGGGCCTCGCCGGTGAATATGACGTCGTGCTGGTCGCGCGCAGCGACGGTGCGCTGGCCGCTGACATTCGCCCGCTCGTGCGGGTGTCGGTCACGGTCATCGCCGAACAGAACGGCCGCCGCGAAATCGGCAGCGGCGGCGGCGGCGGACGCTTCGACTACGGCTATTTCACCGACGAAGTGCTGTCGCGCTACGTCGACGACGCCGTGCACGCGGCGCTGGTGAACCTCGACGCGCGCCCGGCGCCGGCGGGCGCCATGACCGTCGTGCTCGGACCGGGCTGGCCGGGCGTGCTGCTGCACGAAGCAATTGGCCACGGCCTCGAGGGCGACTTCAACCGCAAGGGATCGTCGGCGTTTGCCGGCCGTATCGGCGAGCGGGTTGCAGCGAAGGGCGTCACGGTCGTCGACGACGGTACGCTGCCGAATCGCCGCGGCTCGCTCAACATCGACGACGAAGGCAACCCGACCCAGTGCACGACGCTCATCGAGGACGGCATCCTGAAGGGCTACATCCAGGACACGCTGAACGCACGCCTGATGAAGATGCCTGTGACCGGCAACGCGCGCCGCGAGTCGTACGCCGCGCTGCCGATGCCGCGCATGACCAACACCTATATGCTCAACGGCGACAAGGATCCGCAGGAAATCATCGCGTCGGTGAAGAACGGCCTGTATGCGGTGAATTTTGGCGGCGGCCAGGTCGACATCACGAACGGCAAGTTCGTGTTTTCGGCCTCTGAGGCTTACATGATCGAGAACGGCAAGATCAGCTATCCGGTCAAGGGCGCGACGCTGATTGGCAGCGGGCCGGAGTCGCTCAAGTTCGTCAGCATGATCGGCAACGACATGGCGCTGGATACCGGCGTCGGCGTCTGCGGCAAGGAAGGCCAGAGCGTGCCGGTCGGCGTCGGCCAGCCGACGCTGCGCATCGACCGGATGACGGTCGGCGGAACGGTCTGATCGAATGATCACGCACATTTCGTGCAATTTTCGCCAGAAATGTGCGGATTATCCGCATTTTTGGATGTCCCAGCTTGTCACCCGAGCCTGAGCGGGTTATAAAGCCAGTCAACCTTTTTCGATGAGCGACCTTCTTCTCGCCATGTCCGCCACCAGGTTTTACTTTTATTTTTTCTGGCATCTCAGACCGCTGGCGGATCGAGAGGGGTGTTAGTGCACGTAAGACACCGAGAATTCCCGAAAAACCGCCAGCGAGTCTGGCGGTTTTTTTTCGTCGTTCACAACCGCTGTTAGCTGATTTTTGGCCAGTTTCCGCTTTTGCTGTCGGACCCTTTTTTGCATTTTTGAACCGAATTTTGAATTGAGTCCGCTGCGGCCGTCCTGCTTTTGTCCGCGCGAACACGCTACAAACCAGATCCAGGAGAACAACCATGCCCCCGCACAATACTGACGATGTCCGCATTCGCGAATTGAAAGAACTGACGCCGCCCGCGCATCTGATCCGCGAATTCGCGCTCGACGAAAACGTGTCGAACCTGATCTACAACGCACGTCAGGCGATGCACCGGATCCTGCACGGCATGGACGACCGGCTGATCGTGATCGTCGGGCCGTGCTCGATTCACGATACGAAGGCTGCGCTCGAATACGCGGGCCGTCTCGTCGAGCAACGCAAACGCTTCGCGGGCGAGATGGAAATCGTGATGCGCGTGTACTTCGAAAAGCCGCGCACGACGGTGGGCTGGAAGGGTCTCATCAACGACCCGTACATGGACAACAGCTTCAAGATCAACGACGGCCTGCGCACCGCACGCGAACTGCTGCTGCGTATCAACGAACTCGGCCTGCCGGCCGGCACCGAATACCTCGACATGATCAGCCCGCAATACATCGCCGACCTGATCTCGTGGGGCGCAATCGGCGCGCGCACGACCGAGTCGCAGGTGCATCGCGAACTCGCTTCTGGACTTTCCTGCCCGGTCGGCTTCAAGAACGGCACCGACGGCAACGTGAAGATCGCCGTCGACGCGATCAAGGCCGCGTCGCAACCGCACCATTTCCTGTCGGTGACGAAGGGCGGCCATTCGGCGATCGTCTCGACGGCCGGCAACGAGGACTGCCACATCATCCTGCGCGGCGGCAAGACGCCGAACTACGACGCAGACAGCGTCAATGCCGCGTGCGCCGACATCGGCAAGGCGGGGCTCGCCGCGCGTCTGATGATCGACGCAAGCCACGCGAACAGCTCGAAGAAGCACGAGAACCAGATTCCGGTATGCGCGGATATCGGCCGGCAGATCAGCGCGGGCGACGAACGAATTGTCGGCGTGATGGTGGAATCCCATCTCGTCGCGGGGCGCCAGGATCTGCAGGAAGGCTGCGCGCTGACATACGGTCAGAGCATCACGGACGCCTGCATCGGCTGGGACGAAAGCGTCGGCGTACTGGAAGGACTCGCCGAGGCGGTAAGACAGCGCCGTGTCGCACGCGGAAGCGGAAACTGAGCGCGGTCAGCGCCTCATCTGGCAGTGACAGGCCCGGCTCCTCGCCGGGCTTTTTGTTGGCCGGACGGCCGAATTGTTGCCCATGCATCGCCCCTTTATCGTGACTGCCAATGGTCGGATCGGATGTCTCTTGACCGTATCCGGAGTCGCGTATAAACTTTTATACATAGAGGGTGTCCATGGAGCAGGAAAAAGAGATTCGCTGGGTGGGCTCCGCTTATGCCGACCTGCTGGCATTCCCCGATGAACCACGGCGGCAGGCCGGTTTCCAGTTAGGTAAGGTGCAGGCGGGTCTGGATCCAGACGACTGGAAGCCGTTCGATGCGGTAGGTGCAGGCACCCGCGAAATACGCATTCGGGAAAGTGACGGCATTTATCGCGTGATGTACGTAGCGAAATTCGTGAAAGCGGTGTACGTCCTGCATTGCTTCAGGAAAACCACGCAGGCAACCAGCAAACAGGACAGGGATATTGCCGCGGCGCGCTATCGCGCCGTGGCCAACGTTAGAGAGGTACAGCAATGACGATCGACACCAAGGTCCGCCACGTCACGAAGCCAGGTGCAAATCTGTTCCTGGAACTCGGCTTCCCGCCCGACGAGGCAGAGCGTCTCCACGCCGCATCGCAGAAGCAGATCAACGACACCCGGCTGCTGAAAGAACAGTTGATGACCGAGCTGTCGAGCTGGATCGAACAGCATCACCTGAAGCAGGCAGAAGCCGCAGAGATCCTCATGGTCTCGCGGCCACGTGTCTCCGATGTGGTCAACAGGAAGACCGCAAAATTCACCATTGACACCCTCGTGGAAATGATGAGCCGCATCGGCAAGCCGGTCACGCTCGCGGTCGGTTGATTCGCGCGCTGCGGCGAGGCCGATCTGGACTGGGCTAGTACTTTGCTCGCTGCTGGCTCGCCACTACCGCGCGCTTGCCATGCAGTTGCCGCACGCCTGCCTATGTCGCCCCACGGTCGTGCTGCCAAAGCACATCGGTGCCACCATCCACGCGGTTCAGCACGCGAGCCAGCACGAACAGCAGATCTGACAGACGATTCACATACTGACGCGGCGCCGCGTTGACCCTCTCGACCTGGCCAAGCGCGACAATCGATCGTTCAGCACGACGGCACACGGTCCGGCAGACGTGCGCGAGTGCAGCGCTGCGCGACCCGCCGGGCAGGATGAATTCCTTTAGTGGGGGCAAAGTTGCGTTGTAGTCGGCGAGCCAGGTGTCGAGCTGGGCCAGGTGTGTGTCGGCGATCATCGTATGACCGGGTATGCAAAGTTCGCCACCCAGGTCGAACAGGTCATGCTGGATGGCGATCAATGCGTCTCGCACATCGCCCGGCAGCTTTTCGCACAGCAACACGCCGAGGTTCGAGTTCAGCTCGTCAACGTCGCCGATGGCGGCAATCCGCGCGTCGTTCTTGCGTACGCGGCGACCGTCGCCAAGACCCGTGGTGCCGTCGTCGCCGGTGCGAGTGGCGATCTTGCTCAAGCGGTTGCCCATGATGCCTCCTGTCGATGCGCTGCCTGTCTGCAGTCGATGCATTGCGCATACGCATCGTACCGTCGCAGCCATTATAGGTTCCCGGCCAGCGGCCGCGCCCGCCGCAAGGGTATCGGCGTAAAATGAACCAACCAGCACCATAGCTGCCCGCCTTCAGGAGACATGCGTGAATCATCCCGTGCCGCCGGCATCGCTGCGCCGTCCGTTCCCCGCTGAACTGCTTGATTCGCTCAAGGCTGCGTTCGCCGAGCGCGCTTCGATTTCCGACGCCGTGCGTGCCCATCATGGCCGCGACGAATCCCCATTCGATCCGCAGTTGCCCGACGCTGTCGTCTTCGCACACACGACGGACGAAGTGCAGACCATCGTGAAACTGTGCGCCCGGTACAACGTGCCGGTCATCCCCTACGGCAACGGGTCTTCGCTCGAAGGGCATCTGCTGGCGGTGCAGGGTGGCGTGTCGGTCGACCTGTCCGGGATGAATCAGGTGCTGTCGATCAATGCGGAAGATCTGACTGTCACCGTCGAACCCGGCATCTCGCGCAAGCAACTCAATGAAGCGTTACGCGATACGGGCCTCTTCTTTCCGATCGATCCCGGGGCGGATGCGAGCATCGGCGGCATGTCGGCGACGCGAGCGTCGGGCACCAATGCCGTGCGCTACGGCACGATGCGCGAGAATGTCCTGGGGCTGACGGTCGTGCTTGCGGACGGCCGCGTCATCAAGACCGGCACGCGTGCCCGCAAATCCTCGGCGGGCTATGACCTGACACGCCTTTTTGTCGGCTCCGAAGGCACGCTTGGCATCATCACCGAAATCACCGTGCGGCTCTATCCGCAGCCCGAGGCCGTATCGGCGGCGGTGTGCACGTTCCCGTCGATGGGCGACGCGGTGCGCGCCGTCATTGAAACAATCCAGATCGGCGTGCCGATTGCACGCGTCGAGTTCGTCGATTCGCTTGCGATCCGCTCGATCAACCGGCATTCGAATCTGACGCTGCGCGAGGCGCCCACGCTCTTCTTCGAGTTTCACGGCACCGAAGCCGGCGTAAAAGAACAGGCCGAACTCGTACAGGAAATCGCCGCGCAGAACGCCGGCGAAGGCTTCGAATGGGCCACGCGCCTCGAAGACCGCAGCCGCCTGTGGAATGCGCGTCACAGTGCCTACTTCGCGATGCTGCAACTCAAGCCTGGCTGCCGCGCGGTCACGACCGACGTCTGCGTTCCGATCTCACGCCTCGCGGAATGCGTCGTCGAGACCGAGCGCGACCTGAAGGCTTCGCCTCTGCCCTGCCCGATCGTCGGCCACGTCGGCGACGGCAATTTCCACGTAGCGATCCTGATCGACCCGAACAAGCCCGAGGAGCTCGTCGAGGCGGAAAGGCTCAATCACCGGATTGTTGAACGGGCGTTGCGGATGGACGGCACCTGCACGGGCGAGCATGGCGTCGGGCTGCACAAGATGGGTTTCCTGATCGAAGAACACGGAGAAGATACGGTCGATACGATGCGCGCCATCAAGCACGCGCTCGATCCACACAACCTGATGAACCCGGGCAAGATTTTTTCCTGGGCGGCATGACCCGACGGGCGAACCGGCTTCACACGACCGTGCGCCCATTGAAGGAGGAGACATGAACGCACCCGGCGAACTCTCACCCGAAGTGCTCGCGCAACGCCAGCGCGACGTCGTGCAGGCGCTGATGGCCGTGCTGCCGACACATTGCCTGCTGTACCGCGAAGAAGACACTGTCGCCTACGATTGCGACGGCCTCGCCGCATACCGGAGGCTGCCGCTCGCGGTCGTGCTGCCGGAAACCGAGTCGCAGGTGCAGCGGATCGTGCAGATCTGCCACCGGCTCGACGTCCCCATCGTGCCACGCGGTGCGGGCACCGGCCTGTCGGGCGGCGCGCTGCCGATCCGGCACGGGGTCGTGGTATCGCTCGCGCGTTTTCGCAAGATCATCAATGTCGATCCATACGCCCGCACCGCGACGGTCCAGCCCGGCGTGCGCAATCTCGCCATCTCGGAAGCGGCCGCGCCCTACGGGCTGTACTACGCGCCCGACCCGTCGTCGCAGATCGCCTGCACGATCGGCGGCAATGTCTCGGAAAATTCGGGCGGCGTGCACTGCCTGAAGTACGGCCTCACGGTACACAACGTAATGCGCGTGCGCGCCGTCACGATGGAAGGCGAAATCGTCGAATTCGGCTCGCTCGGGCCCGATGCGCCGGGGCTGGATCTGCTGGCTGTGCTGATCGGCAGCGAGGGCATGTTCGCGATCGTCACCGAAGTCACGGTCAAGCTGATCCCGAAGCCGCAAACCGCGCAGGTCATCATGGCCAGTTTCGACGACGTCGTGAAAGGCGGCGATGCAGTCGCCGGCATCATCGCGGCAGGCATCATTCCCGCCGGCCTCGAAATGATGGACAAGCCTGCGACGCGCGCCGTCGAGGAATTCGTCAACGCGGGCTACGACCTCGATGCGGCGGCGATCCTGCTATGCGAATCGGATGGCACGCCTGAGGAAGTCGCTGAAGAAATCGTCCGCATGACTGCGGTCCTGCGTGAATGCGGCGCAACGCGAATCCAGATTTCCCGCACGGAAAACGAGCGGCTCAAGTTCTGGTCGGGTCGCAAAAACGCATTTCCAGCTGCCGGGCGCATCTCACCGGACTATTACTGCATGGACGGCACTGTGCCGCGCCGCTCAATCGGCCCGCTTCTCGCACGGATAGAAGAGATGGAGCGCAAGTACGGGCTGCGCTGCATCAACGTCTTCCACGCCGGCGACGGCAACATGCACCCGCTGATCCTCTTCAACGGCAACGATCTGGACGAATGGCACCGCGCGGAGGCGTTCGGCTCGGACATTCTCGAGACCTGTGTCGAGCTGGGCGGCACGATCACGGGCGAACACGGCGTCGGCATCGAGAAGATCAATTCGATGTGCGTGCAGTTCTCACCGGAGGAGCGCGACACGTTCCACGCGGTGAAGCGCGCGTTCGATCCACCCGGCCTCCTGAACCCGGACAAGGGCATCCCGACGCGCGCCCGCTGTGCCGAGTACGGCAAGATGCACGTGCGCGGCGGCTTGCTGCCCCACCCGGAACTGGAGCGCTTCTAGCGCCCGCGGCGGTTTGCAGGAAACGCTGTGGTGAGGGTTTCCGCGAGTCCTTTCGTGGGCTCGCGCCAACCCATACGCGCCGGTTCCGCGCCATACAACCGGCCCGACCGACGCGGCCTGCGCCGTCGTGCCGGCAGCCCCACACGCGTCACCTCTGCCGTTCCGTCGCCTGATTACCCGATGCGGGTCCGCTCCGGCTTGCCAGACCGGCCCCGCCCGGTACAATCGAACGAAACACAACGAAGCAGGACGCCATGGAAGAGGACGACATCGTCGCCGTCTGGTCCGAACGGATCCGTTCGGCCAGCGACGAAGGACGCGCGCTGCGCATTCGCGGCGGGGGCACCAAAGACTGGTACGGGCAGACCCTGGAAGGCGATATCCTCGACACGCGCGCGCATCGCGGCATCATTGCGTACGATCCGGCCGAACTGGTCATAACCGCGCGCGCGGGCACGCCGCTCCTCGAGATCGAAGCCGCGCTCGCCGAGCATCATCAGATGCTCGCGTTCGAACCGCCGCACTTCGGCCCACAGGCCACGCTTGGCGGCTGCATCGCGGCAGGCATCGCGGGGCCGCGCCGGCCGACTGCGGGCGCCGCGCGCGACTTCGTGCTTGGCGCGGTCATCATGAATGGTCAGGGCCAGGTGCTGCGCTTCGGCGGGCAGGTCGTGAAGAACGTCGCGGGCTACGACGTCGCGCGGCTGATGGCCGGCTCGCTCGGCACGCTTGGTCTGATCCTTGAACTGTCGGTGAAGGTGTTGCCTCGCCCGGTTGCCGAAGCTACGCTCAAGTTCGACATGAACGGCACGGACGCCGTCCGCAAGCTCAACGAATGGGGCGGGCATCCGTTACCCATCACCGCAAGCGCCTGGCGCCACGGTACCCTGGCGCTGCGGCTGGGCGGCGCCGAAGCGGCGGTCAAGTCGGCACGGTCGGCGCTCGGCGGTGAAGTGGTCGACGCGGTCGAGGCGGAGCGCTTCTGGGCCGGCCTGCGCGAACAGACCGATCCGTTTTTCGCGGCGATCGCGCCGAAAGCCGCGTTATGGCGGCTCGCACTGCCCTCCATCACCGAGCCGTTGCAGTTGCCCGGCGCACAACTGATGGAATGGGGCGGCTCACAACGCTGGTGGATCACCGACGCTGATGCGCAGACAGTGCGCATCAGCGCCAAACAGGCAGGCGGCCACGCGACGATCTTCCGCGCCGGCCACGGCTTCGATCGCAGCGCGGGCGTATTTACCCCGCTGCCTGCTCCGCTGATGAAAATCCACCGCGGCCTGAAGACCGCCTTCGACCCCGCCCGCATCTTCAATCGCGGCCGGCTCTACCCCGACTTCTGAGCGACGCGATGCAAACCAACCTCGCGGACTTCATTCGCAACACACCCGACGGCGTCGAAGCCGACGCCATCCTGCGCAAGTGCGTGCATTGCGGTTTCTGCACGGCAACCTGCCCCACCTATCAACTGTTGGGCGATGAACTCGACGGCCCGCGCGGACGCATCTATCTGATCAAGCAGATGGTGGAAGGCGCGCCGGTGACACGCAGCACGCAAACTCACCTCGACCGCTGCCTGACGTGCCGCAGCTGCGAATCGACCTGCCCGTCGGGCGTGCAATACGGCCGTCTTGTCGAGATCGGCCGCAAGGTCGTCGAAGAGCAGGTGACGCGACCGCCCGGTCAGCGGCTGCTGCGCCGTGTGCTGGCGAGCTTCGTGCCGAACAGCGCGGTCTTCACGCCAGTGATGCGGCTCGGCCAGCGCATCCGTCCGCTGCTGCCAAAGAAGCTGCGCGACAAGGTGCCCGCGCGGCAGCGTCTGCTCGAATGGCCGAGCGCAAAGCATCCGCGCAAGATGCTGATGCTGGCCGGCTGCGTGCAACCCTCGATGATGCCGAACGTCAACACCGCGACTGCGCGCGTGCTCGATGCGCTGGGTATCGAGACGGTCGTCGCGCCCGACGCCGGCTGCTGCGGCGCGATCCGGCTGCACCTCGGCTACAACGACGAAGCCCTCGACGACATTCGCGCCAACATTGACGCGTGGTGGCCCTACGTCGAGCAGGGCGTGGAAGCGATCGTGATGAACGCGTCCGGTTGCGGCGCAACGGTGAAGGAGTATGCTCACCTGTTGCGCGACGACCCCGCGTACGCCGACAAGTCGCGCCGCATCGTCGAGCTGACGCGCGACATCTGCGAAATCCTGCCCGACTTCGAGGAATCGCTCACTGCGCTCACGCGCCGCCGCGCGATCCACACCGTTGCGTTCCATCCGCCATGCACGCTGCAACACGGCCAGCAGATTCGCGGCAACGTCGAGCAAGTGCTGGGCGCACTAGGCATCGAAGTGCGCCTGCCCGCCGACAGCCACCTGTGCTGCGGCTCGGCGGGCACCTACTCGCTGACGCAGCCGGCGCTCTCCTACCGGCTACGCAACCAGAAGCTCGAACGGCTGCATGCAGTGGAGCCGCAGATAATCGTGTCGGCGAATGTGGGCTGCATCGCGCATCTGCAAAGCGGCACGTCGATACCTGTCACGCACTGGATCGAACTCGTCGAGCATATGCTGTCCGCGTGACGCTTTCCACCTGGCCATCCGGCCAGGTCGGCATGGCGGAGCGGCGTCCGTATAATCCGGTACATCGCTCTCGCCGTCTGTTCTTCTGCTTTATGCCCGATCTCGTACACAATCTCGACGCGGTGCATCAGCGCATCGCCCTCGCCGCCCGGGTCGCCAGCCGTGACCCGCGCTCCGTGGCCCTGCTCGCCGTCTCGAAGACGTTTCCCGCCGAAGACGTACGCGCTGCGCACGCCGCCGGTCAGCGCGCATTCGGCGAAAACTATGTACAGGAGTCGATCACCAAGATCGAAGCGCTTGCCGACCTGCGCGCCGCGCTCGAATGGCATTTCATCGGTCCTCTGCAATCGAACAAGACAAAGCCCGTTGCACAGCATTTCGACTGGGTTCATTCGGTCGACCGGCTGAAAATCGCCGAGCGTCTTTCGGAACAGCGTCCGCACGACCTGCCGCCGCTCAACGTGTGCCTGCAGATCAATGTCAGCGGCGAAGCATCGAAAAGCGGCGTCGCGCCCGCTGAGGCCCCGGCACTTGCCCGCGCCATTGCTGCGCTGCCAGGGCTGCGCCTGCGCGGGCTGATGTCGATTCCGGAACCGGCCGGCGGCATCGAGGAGCAGCGCGCACCCCATCGCAGGCTGCGCGAACTGTTCGACCAGCTGCGCACGGACGGACTTGCACTCGACACGTTGTCGATGGGCATGTCGGGCGACCTCGAAGCCGCCGTACTCGAAGGCGCCACTATCGTGCGGGTCGGCACAGCGATCTTCGGCGCACGCGACTACTCAAACTGAACTCATCACGGAACACCATGAAAATCGCCTTTATCGGCGGCGGCAATATGGCCGCTGCGCTCATCGGGGGACTGGTCAAGCGCGGCGTCGCGCCGGCGGACCTGTATGCGATCGACCCGAACGAAGACGTACGCAGGCGCAATGAACAGCAGTTCGGCATTCGCACCGGCGCTTCGGCAGACGCCGCACTGGGGTCGTTCGACGCCATCCTGCTGGCCGTGAAACCCCAAAACCTGAAGAGCGTCGCAGACAGCATCGCACCGTATCTTTCGACAACGCAGCTCGTCATCAGCATCGTTGCGGGCATCCGCGTCGAGGACATGTCTCGCTGGTTGAACGGGCACGCGCGCATCGTGCGCACGATGCCCAATACGCCCGCGCTGATCGGCATGGGCGCAACGGGTCTGTTCGCTACCGCAGGCGTGGATGAAGCGGGCCGTGCGCTGGCGTCGCAGGTGCTCGGCGCAGTGAGCGAAACCGTGTGGTTCGAAGATGAAGCGAAGATCGACGCCGTCACTGCCATTTCCGGCAGCGGCCCGGCGTATGTGTTCTATTTCATCGAGGCGCTGGAAGAGGCCGCGCGCCAGCTTGGCATGGACGAGGCGCAAGGCCGTGCGCTCGCTGTCGCAACGTTCACCGGCGCTGCGCAACTCGCCGCGCAGTCGGACGAGCCGCCGGCGGTGTTGCGTGAGCGGGTAACTTCGAAGGGCGGGACGACAGCCGCCGCGCTCTCATCATTCGATGCGTCGGGCGTAAAAGATGCCATCGTGCATGGCGCACTGGCTGCCGACGCGCGGGCCAGGGAAATGGGCGACGAGTTCGGCCGCCAGTAGGCCGTAATCGGCCCGCCTGATCGAGTCAACGTCGATCAGGCCGGCCCACTCTTCAGGTTCTGGAACGCGCCACAAGGCAACAACGAGGCGTCAGAAAGCGGCGGCCGCGTAGTGCGCGGCAATGCCCGCGAAGAGCACGCCGCCAAGCCAGTTGTTATGGCGGAAAGCGGCGAAACACGGCATCCGCTCGCGATTGCGGATCAGCGTGTAGTGGTAGATCGCACATCCCAGTGCAGCCGCCCAGCCTAGCCAGTACAGCACGCCGAAGCCAAGCACGATGCCGATGCCGACGTAGATAGCGAGCGTGGCCGCATAGCAGAGCATCACGGCGAGCACGTCGAGGCGGCCGAAGGTCAGCGCGGATGTGCGGATACCGATCTTGATATCGTCGTCGCGGTCGACCATTGCGTATTCGGTGTCGTACGCAACCGACCAGAACACGTTGGCGAGCAGCATCACCCACGCGAGCATCGGCACGTGGTTCTGTATCGCGGCAAACGCCATTGGAATGCCAAAACCAAATGCGATGCCGAGATACGCCTGTGGAATCGCAAAGAAACGCTTCGTGAACGGATACGTGCCCGCGACGAACAGCGCCGCCACCGAAAGCTCCCTGGTGAGCGCGTTGAGCGGCAAGATCAACAAAAACGCGAGCAGCGACAGTCCTGCCGCCAGCGCGACCGCTTCCCACGCCTTGATCTTGCCCGACGTGATCGGGCGGTTTTCGGTGCGCTTTACGTAGCGATCGAAATCGCGATCCGCGTAATCATTGATCGCGCAGCCGGCCGAACGCATCAGCACGGTGCCGACAATGAAAATGACCAGCAGCGACAGCGACGGACGACCATCCGACGCGATCCACAGCGCATTGAGCGTCGGCCAGAGCAGCAACAGGCTGCCGATCGGCTTGTCCATGCGGACAAGGCGGAGATAGAGCGGAAGTCGAGCGAACATGGGCATGCAGGTGTAGGCAATGCCGACATTCTAGAGCAGTGCGGATGACGGCGGCTCGCAGCGCGGCAGGCATCGCCGCCTTTCGCGCCAGTCTGGAAATGAAAACGGCCCGACGGGCATCAATCAACCCGTCGGGCCGTTCTGTTTCGCGCCTCAGGGCTTTGATTCGGCGCTATGCCCCAGCGCAGCGACCGGCAATGCAACCACCGGCCGCGAACGCGAAACCTCAAACTCAAGCCAGCATCGAGCGCAGCATCCACGCAGTTTTTTCATGCGTCTGCATACGTTGCGTCAACAGATCGGCGGTCGGCTCGTCGTTAGCGGCTTCCGTCGACGGGAAAATCCCGCGTGCGGTACGCACCACGGCTTCCTGGCCTTCCACCAGCTGGCGGATCATTTCTTCCGCGGCCGGCACGCCGTCCGCTTCGGGAATCGACGACAGCTTCGCGAATTCCTTGTAGCTGCCCGGGGCATGCACACCCAGCGCGCGGATGCGTTCGGCGATCAGGTCGACGGCCAGCGAGAGTTCCGTGTACTGCGTCTCGAACATCAGGTGCAGCGTGTTGAACATCGGGCCCGTCACATTCCAGTGGAAGTTGTGGGTCTTGAGGTAGAGCGTGTACGTATCAGCGAGCAAGCGCGACAGCCCTTCCGCGATCTTCTTGCGATCCTTGTCGCTGATACCGATATTGACATGCTGTACGGCTTCTTTCTTGGCCATGACGACTCCTTTTAAGAGTGATACGAACCGTCGGCAGGTTCGGGATCGCGTATGCATCCGCGAACGCTGGAACGCCCGTCAGTGTAGCGTAGACGGGTGAGACGCGGGCACCGGCAAACCGTCGCGTGCCTGTCGAGCTAGCCGCCAGACAGGTGCTGCAGGCCTTGCGCGGCAAGCACGGCAAAACCGCTGCCGACGATCGCGAGTCCGAACATTTTCCTGACGAGCGTACTCGTGCGTGCGTGGCCCGTGTGCCGTGCAAAGCCTTCGCCACCGATACTCAACATCATCTGGATCATGATCGCTCCCCGTTGAATCCATCCTCGTCCGGCGGGGCGCCGATGCACCCCGCCCCGGTACATTACTTCGCTGCCGCCGCTTCATCGAGCTTCACGAGCGCAGCCACTACTCCGTCCGCATACGCCGGATCGATCCTGCGGAAATGCTCGATCTGACGCGCGACGATCTGATCCGGCACACCATGGATATGCCGCGCGATGTTGCCGAAGAACCGCTCGCGCTGCGCAGCATCGAAGAGGCGAAACAGCGCGGCCGGCTGGCTGTAGTAGTCCTCGTCTTCGCGGTGGTCGTAGCGATCGACTGCGCCGGCGGCAAGCGGCGGCTCCGCCGCATTGCGGTCCTGCGCAAAGTCACCGAAACGGTTCGGCTCAAAGTTCACCGTGCCGCCCAGGTTCCCGTCCGTGCGCATCGCGCCGTCGCGATGGAACGAATGCCGGACCTGCACGCGCGACGCATTCACCGGAATCTGGTGATGGTTGATGCCAAGGCGGTAACGCTGTGTGTCGCCGTAGGAGAACAGACGCCCCTGCAACAGACGGTCGGGCGAGAAGCCAATCCCCGGCACCACGTTTGCCGGCGTGAACGCAGCCTGCTCGACCTCCGCAAAGTAGTTCTGCGCATTGCGGTTCAACTCGATGACGCCGACGTCGATCAACGGATAATCGCTGTACGGCCAGACCTTGGTGATGTCGAACGGGTTGTAGCGGTAGGTGGCCGCGTCCGCCTCCGGCATCACCTGGATGCAGAAGCGCCATTTCGGAAAGTTGCCGCTGTCGATACTGCCGACGAGATCACGCTGCGCACTTTCACGGTCGTTCGCGATCACCTGCGCCGCTTCGGCATCCGTGTAGTTTTCGATGCCCTGCATCGACTTGAAGTGGAACTTCACCCAGAAGCGCTCGTTGTTCGCGTTGATGAACGAGAACGTGTGCGAACCGAACCCGTGCATCTGCCGGTAGTTCTTCGGGATGCCGCGATCGCTCATCAGGATGGTCACCTGATGCAGCGACTCCGGATGCCGCGACCAGAAATCCCACGCCGCGATATTGCTGCGCATGTTCGTGTACGGATCGCGCTTCTGCGTGTGAATGAAGTCCGGAAACTTGAGCGGGTCGCGGATAAAGAACACCGGCGTGTTGTTGCCGACCACGTCCCAGTTGCCCTCTTCGGTGTAGAACTTGATCGAGAAGCCACGCACGTCGCGTTCCGCGTCGGCCGCGCCGCGCTCGCCCGCTACCGTCGAAAAGCGCATGAAAAGCGGCGTTTCCTTGCCGACTTCCGCGAAGACCTTCGCTTTCGTATAGCGCGTGATGTCGTGCGTAACCTTGAGGGTGCCGAACGCGCCGGAGCCCTTCGCATGCACGCGCCGCTCCGGAATCACCTCGCGGTCGAAGTGCGCCAGCTTCTCGATCAGCCACACGTCCTGCAAGGCGACCGGGCCGCGTGCCCCGGCCGTCATCGAGTTCTGGTTGTCGGCGACGGGCGCGCCGGCTGCCGTGGTGAGTTTGCGTTCGGACATCTTTGAACTCCTCGGTTTTATGTTTGAAAAAGAATCGGGTGAACGCCGCTGACGAGGTCGCGGCAGAAATCGACGGGAGCAGGGAATCAGGCCGCGAGCGCGCGGTCGACGAGCAATGCGAACGCGACCGTGCGCACCGACGCGACGATGCGCGCAGCAGACTGTGCGGGTGGCGAAATGGACTGGTGGAATTGCTGTGGTTCGGCTTGCTTCATGACTTCCTCCGGCGTGGTCGGATCGGGCGATCCATGGAGGAAACTATAGCAATAGCTATCGATTTATATAATTCAATTAAATAAATCTATTTGATAGCACTCACCCGTGTCATGCAAGGGCCGGGGCGAAGCCGGCCGCGGATGCGTCGCGGCCAGTACTACCGGGCGCGATCAGTTCACGGCAACCGGCAGATCGAGCTTTTTCACGCCGGAAAGATCGCAGGCGGCGATTGCGTCGGAGATGGCGTCGATTGCCGGCATCCGGGTAAAACTCTTGCGCCACGCGAGCACGACACGGCGATCCGGCACGGGCTCGTCGAAAGCCACATAACTCAGCAGGCCAGAGTCGACCCCGCCCGCGTGCGGCCTGACTTCCTGCACCGACATACGCGGCAGCACGGTAATGCCCACGCCGCTCGCCACCATATGGCGGATCGTTTCGAGCGACGAGCCTTCGAAAGTCTTCTGGATGCCGTCCGCGTTCTGGGAGAAACGCATCAGCTCAGGGCACACGGCGAGCACGTGATCGCGGAAGCAGTGCCCGCTGCCCAGCAGCAGCATGGTTTCCTGCTTCAGATCGTCCGGATCGATCTTGGGACGCGTTTCCCAGGCATGGCCGGACGGCAGCGCGACAACGAAAGGCTCGTCGTACAGCGGACGCAGCATCAGTCCCGTCTCCGGGAATGGCAGCGCCATGATCGCCACGTCGATTTCGCCCTGCTTCAGCAGTTCGATCAGCTTCAGCGTGTAATTTTCCTGCAGCATCAGGGGCATCTGCGGGACACGCCGGATCATCTGCTTGACGAGCGTCGGCAGCAGGTAGGGCCCGATCGTGTAGATCACGCCGAGGCGCAGCGGTCCGACGAGCGGATCCTTGCCCTGCTTGGCGATTTCCTTGATGGCGAGCGTCTGTTCCAGCACGCGTTGCGCCTGCGTGACGATCTGCTCGCCGATTGGCGTGACGCTGACTTCGCTCGTACCGCGCTCGAAAATCTGCACGTTGAGCTCGTCCTCGAGCTTCTTGATCGCCACCGACAGCGTCGGCTGGCTGACGAAACACGCTTCGGCCGCCCGGCCGAAGTGCCGCTCGCGGGCAACCGCGACGATGTATTTCAATTCAGTGAGCGTCATTGGGGACCAATCAGCGCGATGGATTCGATAGGTTTCTGTTATACACCTATGGGGCCAATTCGCCAACCAGGTTTGCCCTCGAATGAGGGGCGGAGCGCCGTGGCGCGCTCTCGCCCTCCGAACGCCCCCAGGCCCATCCCCTCGGCCCTAAGCCTTCAGGTACTGTTCGCGCGCGCCAAGCCAGCGCGCCAGATGTTGTGTGACCACGTGCGGATACTCCGCCAGCAGCTGGGCGGCGGCTTCACGTGCCGGCTCGATCAGCCAGCCGTCCTGCTGGAGATCGGCAAAACGCAGCATGGCGGCGCCCGACTGCCGCGCCCCGAGGAATTCGCCCGGTCCACGGATTTCGAGGTCGCGGCGCGCGATCTCAAAACCATCGGTGGTTTCGCGCATCGTCTGGAGGCGCGCACGGGCCGTCTGCGACAACGGTCCGGTGTACAGCAGCACGCACACCGACGCGGCGCTGCCTCGCCCGACGCGCCCGCGCAACTGGTGCAATTGCGCCAGACCAAAGCGTTCGGCGTGCTCGATCACCATCAGCGATGCGTTCGGCACGTCGACGCCCACTTCGATCACCGTGGTCGCCACGAGCAACTGCACTTCGTTGCGCGTAAACGCCTCCATCACCGCCGCTTTCTCCGCAGGCGCCAGCCGGCCATGCACCAGTCCGACGTTCAGTTCAGGGAGCGTAGCCACCAGCGTTTCCCAGGTTTCGACGGCAGTCTGCAGTTGCAGCGTTTCGCTTTCCTCGATCAACGGACATACCCAGTACACCTGACGTCCCGTCAGCGCCGCCTCGCGCACGCGGCCGATGACCTCTTCACGGCGCGCGTCGGATACGAGTTTCGTCAGGATCGGCGTGCGTCCGGGCGGCAGTTCGTCGATGGTCGAGACGTCGAGATCGGCGTAATAGGTCATGGCGAGCGTGCGCGGAATCGGCGTCGCCGACATCATCAGCTGGTGAGGCTGAAAATCGCGCGCGCCATCGGCGGCGTTCTGTGCCTTCGCACGCAGCGCGAGCCGCTGTTCGACGCCGAAGCGATGCTGTTCGTCGACGATCACGAGCCCGAGCCGCGCGAACTCGACCGCGTCCTGGATGATCGCGTGCGTGCCGATCACGAGGTGGGCGGTGCCAAGCGCCGCTGCTTCCAGCGCGGCGCGCTTCTCCTTCGTTTTCAGACTGCCGGCAAGCCACGCGACGCTCACGCCAAGCGGTTCGAGCCAGCCACGCAGCTTGCGCGCGTGCTGCTCGGCGAGAATTTCGGTGGGCGCCATCAGGGCGGCCTGGTAGCCCGAGTCGATGGCCTGCGCGGCGGCGAGCGCCGCGACGACCGTCTTGCCGCTGCCGACGTCGCCTTGCAACAGACGCTGCATCGGATGCGGCTGGGTCAGATCCTGCGAGATTTCGGCGCAGACGCGCTGCTGCGCGCCAGTCAGCGCAAACGGCAGCGCGGCGAGCAGGCGCGCGACGAGCGAGCCGGAATCCGTCGGCGCACGACGCGGCATTTCAGGCGCTGTGCGCATGCGCCGCTCTTCGTGTGCACGTTTGAGCGACATCTGCTGCGCGAGCAGTTCCTCGAACTTGATGCGCAGCCAGGCCGGATGCGTACCATCGACCAGCGCGGTCTCGTCCGAATCGACGCCCGGATGATGCAGCGTGCGCACCGCCTCGGCGAGCGGCGGAAGTCCGAGCGGCTGAAGAAAAGCCTGTGCGACCGGCTCTGGCAACAGTTCGGGCAGCGCGGTGCGCGACAACGCGTTGTCGATCGACTTGCGCAGATACGCCTGCGTGACGCCCGCGGTGGCGGGATAAACCGGCGTGAGCGCCTGCGGCAGCGGCGTGTCCTCAACGACCACGCGCACCGCCGGATGCACCATTTCCATCCCGAAGAAGCCGCCGCGCACATCGCCGCGCACGCGCAGACGCTGGCCGACGGCCATCTGCCTGACCTGCGAGCCGTAGAAGTTGAGAAAGCGCAGCACGAGTTCGTCGCCGGCGTCGTCCCGTAGCTTGACCAGCAACTGGCGGCGCGGCCGGTAGGCGATCTCGTTGTCGAACACGACGCCTTCGGTCTGCGCCATGCCGCCCGGCAGCAGTTCGCCGACCGGCGTCAGCATGGTTTCGTCTTCGTAGCGCATCGGCAGATGCAGCACGAGATCGATGTCGCGGGTGAGGCCGAGCTTGGCGAGCCTGTCGGCAGTTCTGGTCAGCGCCGGGGCGGCCTTTTTCGCGTCGCCGGCTCCGCCCGGTGACGAAGTCGCCGCCGCCTTGCCCCGCGCGGCGCGGCGCTTCGGCTCTGCGCTTACTTCCGCGCTTGCATCGGCGGGATCGTCGGCATCGTCGGCATGGGCCAGGAGGCGGCGGTCGGACAGGGGCATGAGTCGCTTCGCAAGTACAATATCGGCTTTCAGAGGTATCGCAACGATGCCGCGCGCCGCCGGAACAGGGTGTTCAACGTCGGCGGTCCGCACAGCAACGTTCCGCAATCATAGCCGCTCGCCGCCAGGCGCCGGTTCAATTCAGCATCGTTTCCAGAGTTGTTACAGCCAGTCCGCATGTTCACGCTTTCCGATTTCGATTTCGCGCTGCCACCCGAGCTGATCGCGCAAACCGCGTTGCCCGAACGCAGCGCCAGCCGTCTGCTCGAAGTGGACAGCGAGGCGCAGCCCGCGCGCTTCATCGACCGCCGCTTCGCCGAACTGCCGGAGTGCATCGCGCCCGGCGATCTGCTGGTGTTCAACGATACCAAAGTGCTGAAGGCACGCTTCCTCGGCCAGAAGGCCAGTGGCGGCAAAATCGAAGTGCTGGTCGAACGGCTGACGGGCGAGCGCACGGCGCTCGCACAGATCCGCGCCAGCAAGAGCCCCGGTCCCGGTACGAAGCTGCGCCTCGCCGATGCGTTCGACGTCACCGTCGGCGAGCGCGTCGAGCCGTTCTACACGCTGCATTTCCCGGCCGACTGCCTGACGCTGATCGAACAGTACGGCCGTCTGCCGCTGCCGCCCTACATCGAGCACGATCCGGATGCGACCGACGAAACCCGCTATCAAACGGTGTTCGCGCAGAATCCCGGCGCCGTGGCCGCACCGACTGCCGGTCTGCACTTCGACGATTCGCTGCTGGCGAAGCTCGACGCCAGAGGTGTCGAACGCGCGACGCTGACGCTGCACGTGGGTGCAGGCACGTTCCAGCCGGTGCGCGTCGACAACCTCGCCGAGCACAAGATGCACAGCGAGTGGTATCAGTTGCCGCAGACGCTGATCGACCGGATCGCGGCAACGCGCTCGCGCGGCAACCGCGTGATCGCGGTGGGCACGACGTCAATGCGCGCGCTCGAAGCCGCCGCGCGCGACGCCGAAACCGCCGGCCGTCCGCTCGCTGCAACAAGCGCCGAGACGGATATTTTCATCACGCCGGGCTACCGGTTCCGCGTCGTCGACCGGCTGGTGACGAACTTCCATTTGCCGAAGTCGACGCTGCTGATGCTGGTCTCCGCGTTCGCCGGCATCGACACGATCCGCGCCGCTTACCAGCACGCGATCGACGAGCGTTACCGCTTCTTCAGCTACGGCGACGCCATGCTGCTGACGCGCCGCGACGCGTGACCCGCTTTACGCTTTAAGCTATCGCCTCCGCCGCCGCGCCTCGCGCGACGGCGCTCATCATTTGCGCCGGACTGTTTTCCGGTGGCACAGGAGCCATCCATGACCGACGGTCATACCCACAACCAGTACGATTCGCACACCGCCCACGATAATCAGGTGGGCGTGGGCCCCGAGAACGGCCTTAGATTCGACCTGCTCACCACCGACGGCCAGGCACGCCGCGGGCGTCTGACGCTCAATCACGGCGTTGTCGAAACGCCGATCTTCATGCCGGTGGGCACCTACGGCACCGTGAAGGCGATCCAGCCTCGCGAACTCGACGAAATCCACGCGCAGATCATCCTCGGCAACACGTTCCATCTGTGGCTGCGTCCGGGACTCGACACCATCGCCGCACACGGCGGCCTGCATCGCTTCATGGGGTGGAAGAAGCCCATCCTCACCGATTCGGGCGGCTTTCAGGTCTTTTCGCTCGGCGATCTACGCAAGATCACCGAGGATGGCGTCACGTTCGCATCACCGATCAACGGCGACAAGCTGTTCCTGTCGCCGGAGGTGTCGATGCAGATCCAGAAGGTGCTGAACTCGGACATCGTGATGCAGTTCGACGAATGCACGCCGTACGCGACGAACAATGTCCCGACATCGTACGAGGAAGCGGCCGGATCGATGCGCATGTCGATGCGCTGGGCGAAACGCTCCATCGACGAATTCAACCGGCTCGGCAATCCGAATGCGCTGTTCGGCATCGTCCAGGGCGGCATGTTCGAAGACCTGCGCGACGAATCGCTCGCGGGCCTGTCGGAGATCGACTTCCACGGTTTCGCGATCGGCGGGCTGTCGGTCGGTGAGCCGAAGGAAGACATGATGCGCGTGCTGAACCACATCGGCCCAAAGCTGCCGGCGAACAAGCCGCACTACCTGATGGGCGTCGGCACGCCTGAAGACCTGGTGGCGGGCGTGGCGGCGGGCATCGACATGTTCGACTGTGTGATGCCGACCCGCAATGCGCGCAACGGCTGGCTCTTCACCCGCTTCGGCGACATCAAGATCCGCAACGCGACGCACAGGAACTCGCTGCGCCCGCTCGACGAGCAATGCGGTTGCTATACCTGCCGCAACTTCACGCGCGGTTATCTGCACCACCTGCACCGGGTCGGCGAGATTCTGGGCGCGCAACTCAACACGATCCACAACCTGCACTACTACCTCGAACTGATGCAGGAAATGCGCGACGCCATCGAAGCACGCCTGTTCGACACGTTCCGCAAGCAGTTCCATGAGAACCGCGCACGCGGCGTCGAAGCGCCTGCGTAACGTCCAAAAATTACGCCGAAGCCCGCCCATGGCGGGCGCCAGCGGATTATCCTGAGGAATCCCGCTGCTCCGGCCAGCAAAACATTACAATTATCTTTCGCGTGATCCTGATCAAGCCTTTTTCGTCGCATTTCTGTCGCAATAACAGCTTGATCGCAAAGCGCATTTTGCTGTGCCGTCGCGGCCAGGGCCGGTGGTAGAATAACCGGCTGCATTTTTTGATCGTTATAACGGAGAGACCAACGTGTCGTTCATTTCCAACGCCTTCGCGCAAGGCACCGGTGGCGCAGAATCGAGCCTGATGAGCTTCCTGCCGCTGATCCTGATGTTCGGTGTTCTGTACTTCATCATGATCCGCCCGCAAATGAAGCGCCAGAAGGAACATCGCAACATGCTCTCCGCCATGGCGAAGGGCGACGAAGTGGTCACCAACGGCGGCATCGTCGGCAAGGTGACCAAGGTGAGCGATGCCTATGTCGGCGTCGAAATCGCCGAAGGCACGGAAATCACCGTGCAGAAGGCATCGGTTACGCAGATTCTCCCGAAGGGCACGATCAAGTCGCTGTAAGGCCTGCTCTCTCGCGTCCGGCGCGGCCTCGCTGGAACCTGAACGGCTTCCTGAGTCTTCACTGACCTGATACCCACGGTTCCCGCGCTCATCGCCGGACGCATCGCTTCCAAGCCAACCTTCCCGTTGGGCCCATCCCATGAATCGTTACCCCCTCTGGAAATATGTCGTGATGCTGGTGGCGCTCGTCATCGGCCTCGTGTACACGTTGCCCAACTTCTTCGGTGAAGCGCCGGCGGTCCAGGTGTCGAGCGGCAAGGCCACGGTCAAGCTCGACTCGACCACGCTATCGCAGGTCGAAACCGCGCTGGCGTCGGCCCAGATCAAGCCCGCCGCCATCACGTTCGATAATTCCCAGACCAACGCGAACATCCGCGTGCGTCTGGTGGACACCGACACGCAACTGCGCGTGAAAGACCTGCTGCAGAAGTCGCTGAACGCCGATCCGACGGATCCGCAGTTCATCGTGGCGCTGAACCTGCAAAGCGCGTCGCCCAGCTGGCTCACCGCGCTTCGCGCATTGCCGATGTACCTCGGTCTCGACCTGCGCGGCGGGGTGCACTTCCTGCTGCAGGTGGACATGGCAGGCGCGCTGAACAAGAAGCTCGACTCCGATGCGTCTGACGTCCGCACTTTGCTGCGTGACAAGAACATCCGCGATGGCGGCGTGAACCGCGTCAACCAGTCGGTGGTAGTGAATTTCGCCGATACGGACACGGCCAATGCGGCGCTCAAGCTCCTGAATACGGGCATCACCGAACTCCAGTGGGCTACACAGCCGAATCCGGAAGGCGGTGTCCAGGTCGTCGGCACGTTCACGCCGGCGGTGCAGAAAGCCGTTCAGGAAGCCGCGATCAAGCAGAACATCACGACGCTGCATAACCGCGTGAACGAACTCGGCGTGGCCGAACCGGTGATCCAGCAGCAAGGCTCCGACCGCATCGTGGTCGAACTGCCGGGCGTGCAGGACACGGCGAAGGCGAAGGACATCATCGGCCGCACGGCGACGCTCGAAGCGCGCCTCGCTGATCCGGTGAATACCCATCCGAACCCGAACGATCCGGTGCCGCCGGGCGACGAGCTCTTCACCCAGGGCAACCAGACGCCGGTGCTGCTGCGCAAGCAGGTGATCTTCACCGGCGACCGCATCATCGACGCCTCCGCCGGCTTCGACGAACACCAGCGTCCGTCGGTCAACATCCGCCTCGACTCGGCGGGTGGCCGCGCGGTGCGCAGCGTGTCGCGCGACAACATCGGCAAGCCGATGGCGATGGTGCTGTTCGAAAAGGGCAAGGGCGAAGTGCTGACGGTCGCGACGATCCAGTCGGAACTGGGTGACCGCTTCCAGATCACCGGCCAGCCGACGCCGCAAGCCGCCGCCGATCTCGCGCTGCTGCTGCGCGCCGGTTCGCTCGCAGCGCCGATGGAGATCATCGAGGAACGCACGATCGGCCCGAGCCTTGGCGCCGACAACATCAAGAAGGGCTTCCATTCGGTCGTGTGGGGCTTTGCGGCGATCGCCGTGTTCATGATCGCGTACTACATGCTGTTCGGTGTGATCTCGATGATCGGGCTGTCGGTCAACCTGTTGCTGCTGATCGCGATCCTGTCGATGCTGCAGGCCACGCTGACGTTGCCGGGTATCGCCGCTATCGCACTCGCGCTCGGTATGGCGATCGACGCGAACGTGCTGATCAACGAGCGTGTGCGTGAAGAACTGCGCAACGGCGCACCGCCGCAGCTCGCGATCCAGAACGGCTATGCGCACGCCTGGGCAACGATTCTCGACTCGAACGTGACGACGCTGATCGCTGGTCTCGCGCTGCTCGCATTCGGCTCGGGCCCGGTGCGCGGCTTCGCGGTCGTGCACTGTATCGGCATCATGACGTCGATGTTCTCCGCGGTGTTCTTCTCGCGCGGTCTCGTGAACATGTGGTACGGCGGCAAGAAGAAGCTGAAATCGCTGGCCATCGGTCAGGTGTGGAAGCCGACGCCGGCTGGTGCGGCCGCCGCGCTCACCGACGACGACGCGGCAACCGACACCGCACGGGCCATCGCCGCCAACAACGCCGCCGCAGCGAAGGCCAATGCTGCCAAAGCGCCGGCGCGCAGCGGCAAGCCGGTGGTACGCCGCCGCAACGATCCTGGCACTGCGCCCAGGAAACCGGGTTCATCCCGCTGAGTCCCGGAGAAGAAGATCATGGAATTTTTCCGTATCCGCAAAGACATTCCGTTCATGCAGCGCGCGTTGCTGTTCAACGCGATCTCGCTCCTGACGTTTATCGCTGCCGTGTTTTTCCTCGTGCACCGCGGGCTGCATCTGTCGGTGGAATTCACGGGCGGCACGGTCATCGAAGTGCAGTATCCGACGGCCGTACCGCTCGAACCGGTGCGTGACACGCTCGGCAAGCTCGGTTACGCCGACGCTCAGGTGCAGAACTTCGGCACCTCGCGCGACGTGCTGATCCGCCTGCCGCTCAAGCACGGGCTTACGTCCGCGCAGCAGAGCGACCAGGTGATGAGCGCGCTGAAAGCCGAAAACGCGCAGGCGCAGTTGCAGCGCGTCGAGTTCGTCGGCCCGCAGGTCGGCAAGGAACTCGCCACCGACGGTCTGCTCGCGCTCGCCTGCGTGGTCGTCGGCATCGTGATCTACCTGTCGTTCCGCTTCGAATGGAAATATGCCGTCGCGGGCGTGATCGCCAACCTGCACGACGTGGTGATCATTCTCGGCTTCTTCGCGTTCTTCCAGTGGGAGTTCTCGCTGTCGGTGCTGGCTGCCGTGCTCGCAGTGCTCGGTTATTCCGTGAACGAATCGGTCGTTATCTTCGACCGGATTCGCGAAACCTTCCGTCGCGAGCGCAAGATGACGGTGATCGAAGTCATCAACCATGCAATCACGAGCACGATGTCGCGGACCATCATCACGCACGGCTGTACGCAAATGATGGTGCTGTCGATGTTCCTGTTCGGCGGCCCGACGCTGCACTACTTCGCGCTGGCCCTGACGGTCGGTATCCTGTTCGGCATCTATTCGTCGGTGTTCGTTGCGGCGGCGCTCGCGATGTGGCTGGGCGTGAAGCGCGAAGACCTGATCAAGGACAAGAAGGAACGCCACGATCCAGGTGACCCGAACGCAGGCGCACAGGTTTGATATCCACTGAGCGCTGAACGTAGAAGCACCAAAGACAAAGGCCGGTTCTTTCGAACCGGCCTTTGTCGTTTACCGCGCCTGTCATGCTCAACATGGCTGTTGCCGCCCGCAACGGCAACCCACGTTAGCGCTCACTACGGATCATTTAAAGCCCAGCTTGCGCCGCGCCGCAATCAATGCGCTCAGACTGATCACAGCGGCGAAGATCACATAGAAGCTCGGAGCCGTTTTCGTACCGGTTGCGCTAATGAGCCACGTAATGATGAACGGTCCGAAGCCGCCGAAGATCGTCACCGCGATGTTATACGCAAGCGACATGCCGGTCGTACGCGTCTGCACGGGAAAGATCTCGGACAGAAGGCCGGGTAGCGCGCCAAAGTATCCGGTCATCAGGAAACCGAACACGATCTGCATGACAATCAAGGTAACAAATGTCGGATGAGCGGCGAGCCAGGCGAAGGCCGGATAGATGAGCACGAGCAGAAGCACCGCCGACACCAGCATGATTCCGGTTCGCCCGTGCCGGTCCGACAGATGACCGACCACCGGCGCAAACACCAGCTGGATCACGCCCACCAGCAGGATCGCCGCGAACGACACCGATTGCGGCAACCCTAACTGCTTCACGCCATAGGTCGGCATGAAAAGCACCAGATAGGTCGACACCGTGCCCAGCACCACGATGCCCATCGCGATGAGAAGCCGCGCCTTCTGGCTTGCGAACGTATCGCGTACCGGCGTCGGGGTGGTTTCGGCGGCGAGGAATTCGGGCGTCTCGTCGAGCTTCGTGCGGATGTACCAGGCTACCGGCCCGATCAGCAGACCAAACAGGAACGGCACGCGCCAGCCCCACGAGACCATCTGCTCCGGCGACAGCTTGCCCGTCAACACGAAGCCAAAGAGCGCGGCGAGCAGCGTGGTGAGGCCCTGACTGGCGATCTGCCAGCTGGCGAAGAAGCCGCGCCGCCCCGGCACGTGCTCGGCGAGGAACGCCGTCGCGCTGCCGAACTCCCCACCTGCCGAAAAGCCCTGCATCAGCCGTGCCGCGACGAGGATCAGCGGCGCCGCAACGCCGATGGTCTCGTACGTGGGCAACGTCGCGATGATCAGCGTGCCGGCCATCATCAGGAGAATCGAGAGCGTCAGCGCGGCCTTGCGCCCTGCGCGATCGGCGTAAGCGCCGAGCACGACTGCCCCGAGCGGGCGCATGAAGAATGTCAGGCCAAACGTGCCCAGTGTGAGCAGTAGCGAAACTGTATCGTTCCCTGCGGGGAAGAACAGCCTGGAGATGAACACCGCGAAGAACCCGTAGACCACAAGATCGAACCACTCCAGCGCGTTACCGATCGACGCGGCGACCACGACACGCCACGGTCTGTGGCGCGCCGCTGCGACGCTTGCAGCTGTCGTTGCATTCATTCAGATCTCCGGTGCGCGCTGGATAGTTATGGTCACGCGGCCCGACTGGATGCGCGCACAACCAGTCGGGTTATAGCGCCACTACGTACCTGAAAAATAATAAATTTGCGAGCGGCAGGATTACGCGCCCGCCGCCGCGATCCACCGCGCGCGCAATAAAAAGCCGCTTCGTCGCAAAGCGAACGAAGCGGCTTTTTTCCCGGCAGTACCCGCACACCCCGCCGGCGCGGCTTCCAGGGCCCGTGGAAAGGCCCGGGACAGCGACCGTCAGGAAGCTTACTGCTTGATGCCTTCCGACTGGATATGAAGCTTCGTGTCCATGCTGAAGCCGTACGACTTGCCGAACTCCATGCCAAAGGCTGAACGGTCGAATGACGTGCTTGCCTCCACACCGCACACTTCGCGCTTCAATACCGGATGCTGCATGCACTTGAACGATTCGATCTTCAGGTTCACCGGTTTCGTCACACCGTGAATCGTCAGGGTGCCGACCACTTCGACAGGCTTGTCGCCGTCGAACTTGATGTCGGTGCCCTTATAGGTCGCCGTCGGGAATTTGGTGACGTCGAAAAACGCGTCCGACCTCAGGTGATCGTCGAGCTTCGTGTTGCCGGTCTGGATCGATGCCGGATCGATCGTGACGTCGACGGTGCCCGTCTTCGCGGCGCGATCGAGCGTGACCGTGCCCGAGGTCTTCGTGAACTTGCCGCGCCACACCGACAGGCCGCCGAGGTGATCGGCCTCGAAGCTCGGGAACGTGTGGTTCGGGTCGAGTTGATAAGTATCGGCGGCAAACGCGCCGAACGAGAGCGTCGAGGCCAGTACGCCTGCGGCGAAGAGCAGATGTTTCTTCAAGTCATTCTCCTTCGGATATCCGGTTACATTGCGCGCGCGAGCGCAAAGACTACTTGTGAGCAGCAACGATGTGAAACTTGATAACCACCTCGTCGGCGACGGTCGAGGTGTCTTTCCATTCGCCCAGCCCGATATCGAACTGCAGGCGTTTGATCGGCAGTGCGCCGTCGAAGCTCTGTGTGGCGCCCTGCTGCGTGACCGTCACCGGCACGACGACCGTCTGCGCCTTGCCCTTGATCGTCAGCTTGCCGGTCACCTTGAACTGGTTGCCGCCGGCCGGCGCGATTGCGCTCGATGCGAACGTGGCGTTCGGATACGTCTTCGCGTCGAACCAGTCCTTGCCGCGCACTTCGCTGTTGTAGCTTTCGTCGCCGAGGTCATAGCTGCCGACGTCGACCGAGAACTGCGCATTGCCTTCGGCCGGTTTGGCCGGATCGAACGCGACCTGCGCGGTGAACTTGTTGAACTTGCCCTCGACCGGCACGTTCATCTGCTTCGACGTCGCCGTGATGGTGCTCTTCGCGAGATCCACCTGGGCGAACGCGCTGCCTGCGGCGCTCAGCGTCACGGCCGTGAAGGCGGCGAGCACGGTGCGGTGAAACGAAACCTTCATGTTTATCCTTATTTGATGAAAGGGATCATGCGCGACAGCAGGCCGTCGCGATCCACCCATTGATGCTTGATGGCCGCCGCGACATGCAGCACGACCAGCGCGAGAAGCCCATAGTTCAGCGTCACGTGGACGACCTTGAGCACGGCCTTCAGGTGCGGATCGGGCGAGATCAGCATCGGCAGGCGCACGAGTCCAAGATAGACCACCGGAATGTTGGACGCCGAACTGTACAGATAGCCTGAGGCTGGAATCGCGATCATCAGCGCGTAGAGCAGCACGTGGACGAGCTGTGCCGCCACCCGTTGCCAGGCGCTCATGTCGCGCGGCAGCGGCGGCGCCGCATGGGTCGCGCGCCAGAGGATGCGCAGCACGGCCAGCCCGAACACGGTAACGCCAATCCACTTGTGCCAGGAAAAATAACGCAGCTTGGTGGGCGTGAAGCCCGGAATGTCGGTCATCACCCAGCCAAGCGCAAACCCGCAGACGATCAGCAAGGCGATCAGCCAGTGAAACGCGATTGCGGTCCGCGAGTACGAATCAGGGCCGGCTAGCGAAGGACGAGTTGCCATGACGGATCAGCGCAAACAGGGTTAACGGAGCGGCCGGGGCAGTTATTCCGGTCGCGTAAACGAGGCATTCTGGCGCGCGAGATGCTCGCCGGAATGCACGACATACGCCAAGGCCGCCATGCTACCGCAAGCATCAAAGGCTGGCTCGGCACACCTTCGCAACGCACTGTCGCGGGAATGGAACGAATTGGGGCCGGAAAGTGTCCGATTCCTTTGCCGGCCGGCGTCGCACGGCGGCGTAGACAACATCAGAAACGCAATGTATGACGCGTTTGGTAACATTGCGCGGAACCCCGCCAAGAGGGGCATGCACCGGCCGCGCAGGCTCCGCCCGCTTTCGGGCGCGCTGCCGCAGCCCGTGCGACCGCCGGGCCAGCCGGCATGGCGCGTTCCTGTCCACGTTGTTTTGCCTTTGCTACTACATGGAACATGACAACCTGATTGCGTGCCACGAGTGCGATGCGCTATTCCGCAAGCCGCGCCTCGAACGTCGCACCATCGCGCGCTGCCCGCGCTGCAAGGCGACGCTCTACCGGAGCGCTTCGACGCAACTCGACGCCATCGTCGCGATGACGCTCGGCGCGCTGATCACGTTCCTGATCGCGCAGGCATTCCCGATCGTCGAGCTCGAAACGGGCGGCATCACGTCGCAAACCACGCTGTTCGGCGCGATCGTAGCACTGTGGAACGAGCAGATGGAGATCGTCGCGGTCATGGTCTTCTGCTCCACCACCCTGTTCCCGCTGGTCGAGCTTCTTGCGCTTCTCTATGTGCTCGTGCCCGTGCGCGCCGGTTACGTGCCGCCCGCTTTCAATCTCGTCCTGCGTGCGATCCAGTTCGTGCGGCCGTGGGGCATGATCGAAGTATTCATGCTCGGCACGCTGATCACGATCGTCAAGATGACGAGCCTCGCGCGTGTGATTCCCGAAGCCTCGCTATTCGCGTTCGGCGCGCTCACGCTGATGATCGCGGTAGTCGTCACCTTCGATCCGCGCACGCTGTGGGACGTCGCCGATGCGCTGCCGCGCGAGCGCCTGCGGCGCATCCGGAAGATCTCGGCTGCGCGTGCGGCGGCCCGCGCGACCGAGCCGCGCCAGGGATGACCGCCCGATGAAATACATCACGGCAAAACGCGCAGGGCTGGTCGCCTGTCACGCGTGCGGACGGGTCGAGCGTTGGCTCGGGTCCGCGCAACCTCAGCACTGCAAGCGTTGTGGCGCCGTGCTGCACCGGCGCAACCCGGACAGCCTCATGCGCACCTGGGCGCTGCTGATCGCGGCGGCATTGCTGTATATTCCGGCGAACCTGCTGCCGGTGATGCACACCGCCTCGCTGGTAGGCGCCGAGGACGACACGATCATGAGCGGCGTCGTCTACTTCTGGACCTCAGGCGACTGGCCGCTTGCCGTGATCGTGTTTATCGCGAGTATCCTGGTGCCGATGCTCAAGCTGAGCGTGCTCGCGCTGCTCACCGTGACCGCGCAACGCCGCTCCAGCTGGCGTCCTGAACAGCGCATCAAGCTCTTCCGGATCGTCGAGCGCATCGGCCGCTGGTCAATGCTCGATGTGTTCGTCGTGACGTTGACCGTCGCGCTGGTGCGTTTCCAATCGCTCGCAGTCATCACGGCCGGACCGGGGGCGCTGGCGTTTGGCTCGGTGGTGGTACTCACGATGGTGGCTTCGATGCAGTTCGATCCCCGCCTGATCTGGGATTACGTGGACGAAGGCAAGACAGAAAAACCTCAGGAATCGAAACATGACTAGCCCGCAAGGACCGACCCTGCCGCCCGATCTGCCCGATCCCGACATCGAGCGCCCGCGCCGTAGCTGGCTGCCGTCGCTCGTCTGGGTGATTCCGCTGGTCGCCGCGCTGATCGGGGTGGCGCTCGTCATCAAGTCGGTGGCCGACAAAGGACCGACGATCACGATCAGCTTCGTGAGCGCAGAGGGCCTCGAGCCCGGCAAGACCAAGGTCAAGTACAAGGATGTCGACGTCGGCTCCGTGAAAACGATCACGCTGGCGAAGAACCTGTCGCATGTGATCGTCGAAGTCCAGCTGACGAAGGAAGCCGAAGACTTCGCCGTCAAGGGCACGCGCTTCTGGGTCGTGAAGCCGCGCATCGGCGCAAGCGGCGTGTCGGGGCTCAGTACCTTGCTGTCGGGCGCGTACATCGGCGTGGACGCCGGGCGCACCGACGAAACGCAGAAAGACTTCGTTGGCCTCGAAACGCCGCCGCCGATCACAGGCGACCAGAAAGGCCACCAGTACACGCTGCGCGGCGATTCGCTCGGTTCGATCGACATCGGCTCTCCCGTCTATTACCGGCGCGTGCAGGTCGGCCAGGTCGTCGGCTTTTCGCTCGACAAGGACGGCACCGGCGTGACGATCCAAGTGTTCGTCAGCGCGCCGTATGACCAGTACGTGGGCATCAATTCGCGCTGGTGGAATGCGAGCGGGGTCGACGTCCGGCTCGATTCGAGCGGCTTCAAGCTGAACACGCAGTCGCTCGCGACGGTGATCGTCGGCGGCCTCGCGTTCCAGTCGCCGCCGGGGCAGCCGGTCGGCACGCAGGCGCAGAACAACACGCTCTTCCGCCTCGCCACGGACGAAGCCGATGCGATGCGCGCCCCGGACGGCGAGCCGTTGCAAGTGGTGATGAACTTCAACCAGTCGCTGCGCGGGCTGTCGGTCGGCGCGCCGGTCGACTTCCGCGGCATCGTGCTGGGCCAGGTGACCGGCATCGCGATCGACTACGATCCCAAGGAACGCAACTTCACGATGCCGGTGACGATGAACCTGTATCCGGACCGCCTCGGCAAGCGTTTCCGCGAGACGGTGCGCAAAGAGGATGTGGTCGCCGGACGCGAACTGCTCGAACGCCTCGTCAAGCACGGGCTGCGCGGCCAGTTGCGCACGGGCAACCTGATCACGAGCCAGCTGTACGTCGCGCTCGACATCTTCCCCAAGGCCCCGGCCGCCACGGTGGATGTCACGAGCAACCCGCTCGAGTTGCCGACGATTCCGAACACGCTCGACGAACTGCAGCTGCAGGTGGCCGACATCGCGAAGAAGCTCGATCAGGTGCCGTTCGACCAGATCGGCAACAACCTGAACAGCGCGCTGAAGAACGCCGACAAGCTCTTCACGCGACTCGACTCCGAAGTGGTGCCGCAGGCACGCGACACGCTGGCGGCGGCGAAGCAGACGTTCGGATCGGCCGAAGCGACGCTGCAGCAGGATTCGCCGCTGCAATCGGATGTTCATCAGGCGCTGCAGGAACTGACGCGCACGCTGCAATCGTTGAACGCGCTGTCCGACTACCTCGAACGCCATCCGGAATCGTTGCTGCGCGGTAAATCAGGAGACAAACCATGATGTTCGCCCGCCTCCCTCATCCGGCGCGCGGGCTGGCACGCGCCGCTCTGCGCACTCCCATGCGCGCGGCTGCCCGCGCATTCGCCCTGGTCGGTCTCGTTGCCGGGGTGGGTTTGACGGCGGCCTGCTCGTCGCCGCCGAGCCACTTCTATACTCTCAATGCGGACGACACAGCGGACAACACAGCGGCCGCCACGCGCACCGCGGCAAGCCCGGCGATGCTGATCGAAGTGCCGCCCGTCGACGTACCGCCTCAGGTCGCGAAAAACCAGCTGGTCGTGCAGACCGGGGCGGCCCAGGTCCAGGTGCTCGAACAGGAACGGTGGGCGTCGCTGCCGGGTGACGAGATCCGGCGTGCGTTGTCGTCGTATCTCTCTGCCCGGCTGGGCGCGATCGACGTGTACGGCACGCCGCATCCGGATGGCGTCCCGGTCTACCGCGTCAAGGTCACGGTCCAGCGCTTCGAGTCGTGGCCCGGGTCGCACGCGCTGATCGACGCCGTGTGGAGCGTGCGCGCCATGCGCACGCAGGCGGTGTTGACCTGCCGCAGCGTCGTCAACCAGCCGGTGGCGGGCGGGTACGATGCGCTCGCCGACGGCCACCGTCGCGCGGTGCAGGCGATCTCGCAGCAAATCGCCGCCGGCGTAGAGGCGCTGGCCGCCGCACCGCAGGTGCGGATGGCCGCGCCGGCGAAGGGCGCGTCGTCCGTTGCGACGACTGCGCCGGCTGCCATGCTGCCGTGTCCATCGCCGGTCGAACCGGCCGCTGCTTCGTCCGGTAACGGAAACGGTTGAGGTTTGCACGGCTCTCCGGGAAGCGCGCGTTTCGCTGGCGTGCGTTCCCGGGTTTCGCCACGCTTACTGCCCTTACTGCCCTTACTGCGCCCTTGCGCTTTTGGGTTAGCGGCGTGTATGGGCACGTGCAGCCGCTCGCCACGCAGCGCCAGATTCCGTCATTGGACGATGCGTCTGCCTCGTCGCCCGTTGCCACATGGCATGGGACGCGATCGTCTACCATCGGCCGTCAGGCCAGCTTGCCTTGCTCGCGCCGTCCGGCGATCCTGATCGCATCGCGCTCGTAGCAACGCGCCCGGCATCCCTCTGGAAGAACATGTTTCGTTACCTCACAACCGTGATCAAGAAGTGGCGCGCCTCGCGCAGCAGCGGGCATCAGCTCGACGCCCTGCTCGCGATCGCCGACGCCAAGGCGCCCTACGCCGAGCGCAGCGAATGGCTGATCGAGCTTGTCCACTGGATTCATCGCCGCGGCGCATTGCAGGCGGAGCCCGGCGAATCTGCCGAACATGAAGCGCGTCCGGTCCAGGCGCACACCCGTCTGCGCTACGCACTGCATGTGCTCGACCGCAATCCGGCCTGGAAGACCAACGTGGCGGGCATCCTGCGCGCACTGCTGCGCGAAAGCGACGGCATTTCGCTGTTGTGCGATGCCGGTATGCCTGTCCATTCCGGCTTTTTCGGGGCGCTGACGGAGCGCTTCCAGTCGTCCCTGATTCCGCCGGCGCCTAACCGTCGCGAACTGGGTGCGCTGTTCCGGCTGATGTTCACCTCGAAAGACGATGTCGACTGGATCGGCAAGTTGCCGGTCGACCTGCTCGAACGCATCCGGGATCTGTTCGACTACGGCGCCGCCGATGATCAGCGGCCAACCAGCGCGTTCTCGCTCGATCTGCTTGCGGCGCTGCATAACCTGACCTGCCAGATCAGCTCGACGGGCCTGTCGCAGACGGTGCGCACCCGCCTTGGCGACGCCGACGCGCGCACCGCGACCGAATCGCAGCCTTTCTACCGGCTCACGCGGGCGATGCTTGCGGTCGAGACCGCGCATCAGGCGGTCGAAGAAGGCGCGGAGCCGGGCCGGCTGCTCCATGAGGTCAACTATCTGCGCTTACTGCTGGACCAGTGCCGCGTCGCCATCGACGATGTGTTCAGCCACCTCTACCGCAACGGCGTCAGTGTCGACATCGTGTTCCAGGTGGAGCGCATGCGGATGCGCATCGCCCGCGCGGAACATCTGCTGGACACATGGATGGCGCCCGATGACCTGCGCGCCGCCGCGCGCCTCCTCGCAGAACTCGTGCAGGCGAACCAGGCAAGTCAAAGCATCTCGCACCTGCTGCGCGGCAATTTCTCGCTGCTCGCCCGCAAGGTCGTCGAATACAGCGCCGACACAGGCGAGCACTACATCGCGCGCGATCGTGAAGAGTATCTGAAGATGCTGCGCATGGCCGCGGGCGGCGGCCTCGTCACCGTGGTTACCGTGTGCGTGAAATTTGCGATTACCGGTGCGCATCTGTATTCGATGCTCGAAGGGCTGCTGGCTGGCATCAACTACGCCTCGAGCTTTCTGCTGATGCACTTCCTGCACTTCTCGCTCGCGACCAAGCAGCCCGCCATGACCGCGCCGACGCTCGCCCGCGAACTCGACTCAGCGGGCACGCCACACGGCGTGGACGAGTTCGTCACGTCGGTGATCGCCTTGATCCGCACGCAGGCGGCAGCGGTGCTTGGCAATGTGCTGGTGGTCTTGCCGGTGTGCCTCGGCGTGCAACTGCTGTGGCGCCCGGTGTTCCATGCGGACATCATTTCGCCGGAGAAGGCGCATGCCACGCTGCGCTCGTTCTCGCTGCTCGGGCCTACGCCGCTCTACGCTGCGCTGACCGGTGTGCTGCTGTGGTCGTCGAGCCTGCTCGCGGGCTGGGCGGACAACTGGTTTGTGCTGCATCGGGTCGGCGACGCGCTCGCGTACAACCGCCGCCTGCGTCTCACGCTCGGTGCGGCCGGCGCTGGCCGGCTGGCCCGGTTCTGCCGCTCGAATATTGCGGGTGTGGCCGGCAACATCTCGCTCGGGCTGATGCTGGGGCTGGTCCCGGCCCTTCTCGCCGCCTTCTTCGCCTTCGGCTTCGAGGTACGGCACGTGACACTGAGCGCCGGTTCGATCGGCGTGGCGCTCGGCGTGCTGGGCAAGGCACCGCTACGTTCAGCGGAGCTGTGGTGGGCGGTCGCCGGTGTATGCAGCATGGCGGTGCTGAACGTCGCGGTGAGTTTTGCACTCGCGTTCCATATGGCCGTGCGCTCGCGCGACTTGCGGCGCACTCACGTCCGGTCCTTGCATCACGCGGTGTGGCGTCGCGTATTCAGCCGTCCGACGGCGCTCGTCTGGCCGGTCGGGAGGCGCCGCGATGGCTGATCGCAGGGGCTGAGGAACAGCGACCGTCGCCGCGCGTGCGCCGCCACGGCACAGCGAGCGTTACGGCACGCATGCGCAGCCCGGAGTACAGGCGCCGACCGCGTACAATACCGCCTTACCCTCCAGCCTTCCGGCAACCTCAATGTCCTTCGATTTTTTCGTCCCCTGCCCACGCGGCCTTGAAGCCGCCCTGGCGTCCGAACTCGCCGGAATCGGCGCGCGCCATCTGAACGGCGCACCGTTCGAAGCCGGCGCGCAAGTCCCCGGCGGCGTGCATTTCCGCGGGGGATGGGCCGCCGGCATGGCGGCCAACCTGCATTCGCGCATCGCGAGCCGCGTGCTGCTCAAAATCGCCCAGCGTCCGTACCGGACCGAACAGGATATCTACGCGCTCGCAGTCGAGCAGCGCTGGGAACAGTGGTTCTCCGCGAACGAAACGCTGCGTGTCGACGTCACTGCGATCAAATCGCCGCTTCGCAGCCTCGAATTCACGACGCTGCGCGTGAAGGACGCGATCTGCGATCGTCTGCGCGAAGTCAGCGGTGCACGGCCGAGCATCGATACGGCTGTCCCCGACGTGCGCGTATTCGCATTCCTCACCGCCACTGACTGCACGCTCTACCTCGACACGTCAGGCGATCCGCTCTTCAAGCGCGGCTGGCGGCTCGACAAGGGCGCGGCGCCGCTGCGCGAAAACCTCGCGGCAGGCATCCTGTCCCTCACCGGCTGGACACCCGGCACGCCGCTCTACGATCCGATGTGCGGCAGCGGCACCTTTCTCGCCGAAGCCGCGCAGATTGCGCTGAACATCGCGCCCGGCGTCGACCGTCGTTTCGGCTTCGAGAAGCTGAAGCAATACGACGTCAAAGTCTGGCAGTCGCTGAAAGTGGGGGCCATCGATGCAAAACGCGCCGCGCGCGCGTCGCGCACCGATCTGCAGATTTTCGGCAGCGACATTTCCGGCGACATGCTTGACAAGGCCCGCGCAAACTTCGAACGCGCCGGCCTGCCGGCTGTGCCGCTCAAGCAGGTGGACGCCCGCGGCATGACGCCGCCGGCCACAACGCCCGGTATCCTCGTCGCCAATCCGCCGTATGGCGAGCGGATCGAAGTGCGTGGCCGCGGTCCGCGCGGCGAGATCCGCAACACAGGCCGCGAAAGCCGCGAAGGCCGTGATGACGAAGGGTTCAAACGCGTCCATACCGATACGCCGGACAGCGAGTTCTTCCAGTCGTTGGGCGACGCGCTCAAGCAACGCTTCACGGGCTGGCATGCGTTCATTCTCACGTCGGACCGCAAACTGCCAGGCCAGTTGCGCCTCAGGGAATCGGCCAAGACGCCGCTCTTCAACGGCGCGCTCGAATGCCGTCTGTTCCGTTTCGATCTGATCGCAGGCAGCGTCCGGCAGCGCCCCGCCGCCGATACGCAGGGCTGATTCGCGTCGACGGGCATCAGTCCCGTCCCGCGCCCTGCCTTGCCCGTTCAATCTTCCTGCGCATTTTCCATTCATCCATCGCCCCTGCCCCGCTCGACTTACGCCAGACACCCACGATGTCGCGTCGCGCCGATCGTCTCTTCCAGATTGCCGAACTGCTGCGCGGCCGGCGGCTGACCACCGCGCGGCAACTGGCCGAATGGCTGAACGTCTCGCCACGAACGGTTTATCGCGACGTGCGTGATCTGCAGTTGTCGGGCGTGCCGATCGAAGGTGAAGCAGGAATCGGCTACCGGCTGAGCCGGACCGCAACCCTGCCGCCGCTCACGTTTACCGCCGACGAACTCACCGCGCTTGCCGCCGGTGCCCGCATGCTCGAAACGTGGGGCGGTGCGAGCTTTGCCTCGGGTGCTCGCGGCGCGCTGGCGAAGATCGCCTCGGCGATGCCCGCCGACAAGCGCGCAACGCTCGAACGTGCGCCCTTCTTCGCGCCGTCGTTTCACGTCAAGGGTGAGTTCCAGGAGAAGGTCGATGCGCTGCACCGGGCGATCGACGGGCGCCGTGTCGTGAGCTTCGCCTATAACGACCGGAACGACGCGCACACGGAGCGGCGCGTGTGGCCGCTCGGCCTCGTGTACTGGGGCGCACGGTGGACGGTCGGCGCGTGGTGCGAACTGCGGGAGGGGTTTCGCAATTTCGACGTCGAGCGCATGCGGGAGGTCGAGTTGTGCGAGGCGTTTCCCGATATGGAAGGACGCAGGCTTGCGGATTTCCTTCGGCACGTGAGGGCTGAGTCCCGTTGAATGCCTCGTGTCAGCCACTTTCGCGCCGGCCCAGCGGACCGACGCGAAATGGGCAGCGCCATCATTCCACCGACTTCACCATATCCTCGATCACCTTCTTCGCATCGCCGAAGACCATCATGGTCTTGTCCATGTAGAACAGATCGTTGTCGAGACCGGCATACCCCGCCGCCATCGACCGCTTGTTGACGATCACAGTCCGCGCCTTATACGCCTCGATGATCGGCATGCCCGCGATCGGCGACTTCGGATCGTTCTTCGCCGCCGGATTCACCACATCGTTTGCACCGAGCACCAGCACCACATCGGTCTGGCCGAACTCGTTGTTGATGTCGTCCATCTCGTAGACCATGTCGTACGGCACCTCGGCCTCGGCGAGCAGCACGTTCATATGTCCCGGCATCCGTCCGGCCACCGGGTGGATCGCATACCGCACATCGATGCCCTTCTCGACGAGCTTGTCGGTCAGCTCCTTCAGTGCGTGCTGCGCGCGTGCGACGGCAAGACCATACCCCGGCACGATCACGATGGTTTCCGCATTGCCGAGCATGAACGAGGCATCCTCAGCCGACCCTGACTTCACCGGCCGCTGCTCCTGCGCACCACCCGCCGCTGCCGCACCGCCTTCGCTGCCAAAGCCGCCCAGCAGCACGTTGAAGAACGACCGGTTCATCGCGCGGCACATGATGTACGACAGGATCGCACCCGACGACCCCACCAGTGACCCCGCGATGATCAGCATCGGATTGTTCAGCGAGAAGCCGATGCCCGCCGCCGCCCAGCCCGAGTACGAATTGAGCATCGACACGACCACCGGCATGTCCGCACCGCCGATCGGGATGATGATCAGCACGCCCAGCGCGAACGCGATCAGCGTCATGATGATGAACGGCAACCACGCCTGCGTCAGGAAAAAGATGATGCCGAAGCCGAGCATCCCCAGCGCAAGCAAAAGGTTGATCAGATGCTGGCCGGCATACACGACCGGCGCGCCCTGGAAGAGCCGGAACTTGTATTTCCCGGACAGCTTGCCGAACGCGATCACCGAGCCGCTAAAGGTGATCGCCCCGACGAACGTGCCGATGAACAGTTCCACCCGGTTGCCGTAGGGCAGGAAGCCTTCGTACGGCGCATCCTCGACGCCGAGCCCGAACGCCGCCGGTTCCGACACCACCGCATACGCGATACACACGGCCGCCAGACCGATCAGCGAGTGCATGGCCGCCACCAGTTCGGGCATCTTCGTCATCTCGACGCGGGCGGCCACGAAAGCCCCGACCGCACCGCCGACGATCACGCCCGCGCCCAGCAACACCAGCCCGAGCTCGAGGTTCGAGCCGAGTCCGGCCGCCTGCTTTACGATCAGCGAGATAGTCGTGAGGATCGCGATGGTCATGCCGACCATGCCGAACACATTCCCGGCGCGCGCGCTTTTTGGATTTGACAGCCCCTTGAGCGCCTGGATGAAGCACACCGACGCAACGAGGTACAGCAGCGTGACGAGGTTCAGGCTCATTTATGCACCCTCCTTGCCTGCCGCCGGCAATTTCTTCGGCTCTTTCTTCCTGAACATCTCCAGCATTCGCCTTGTCACGAGAAACCCGCCGAACACGTTGACCGCCGCGAGCGCCACGGCAATGGCGCCGAAGAACTTCCCGGCGCCACCGAGCGTCAGTCCCGCCGCCAGCATCGCGCCGACGATCACGATCGCCGAGATCGCGTTGGTCACTGCCATCAGCGGCGTATGCAACGCCGGTGTGACGTTCCAGACGACGTGGTAGCCGACGTAGATTGCCAGCACGAAAATGATCAGGTTGATCACTGTGTGGTTGATGACTTCCATCGCCAATCTCCTTTGTCGACCAAAGTTGGCGCTTTAGCGCCTTACTCTGGTCCCATGCACGTAGTGCTAAGCCTTGCGCGTGACTTCGCCGTCGCGGGCCAGCAGCGTGGCCGCGACGATATCGTCCGCAAGATCGATGTTGAGTGCGCCTTCCTTCGTGATGATCAGCTTCAGGAAGTCGAGCAGGTTGCGCGCGTAGAGCGACGACGCGTCGGCCGGGACCATCGACGCCAGGTTCGTATAGCCGGCGATCTGCACGCCATGCCTCGTGACGACCTGGTCGGCTTCGGTCAGCGGACAGTTGCCGCCACGCCGGCCGCCTGCACCGTCCACTTCCGGCCCACGTCCCGCCGCCAGGTCGATGAGCACGGAGCCCGGTTTCATCGACTGCACGGTTTCGGTGGAAATCAGCGTCGGCGCCGGGCGGCCGGGAATCAGCGCCGTCGTGATCACGATGTCGGCCTGTTTGGCCCGTTCGTGCACCAGCGCCGACTGACGGGCAAGCCACGAAGGCGGCATCGGCCGCGCATAGCCGCCGACGCCTTGCGCCGCGTCGCGCTCCTCGTCGGTTTCATAGGGCACATCGAGGAATTTCGCGCCGAGCGATTCGATCTGCTCTTTCACGGCCGGCCGCACGTCGGACGCCTCGATCACCGCGCCAAGGCGTTTGGCCGTCGCGATCGCCTGCAAACCCGCGACGCCCGCGCCCAGAATCAGCACCCGCGCCGCCTTCACGGTGCCGGCGGCCGTCATCAGCATCGGCATGAAGCGCGGGTAGAGCGTCGAGGCCAGCAGCACGGCCTTGTAACCGGCGATGTTGGCCTGCGACGACAGCACATCCAGGCTTTGCGCCCGGGTGGTCCGCGGCGCGGCTTCCAGCGCGAATGCGGTCACGCCGGCAGCAGCGAGCTGCGCGGCATTGTCGGCATTGAAAGGTTCGAGCATGCCGACCAGCACCGCGCCGCGCTTGAGGAGCGGCAGTTCGGCAGCAGTCGGCGACTGGACTTTGAGGACGAGATCGGCGCCGAACGCGGTTTGCGCGTCGACAAGTTCCGCCCCGGCGGCCGCAAAAGCGTCGTCGGGGAAGCTGGCGCCGGTGCCGGCGCCGCTCTGGACCGTGACCCGGTGGCCTTGGGACACGTACTTTTTGACCGTCTCGGGCGTCGCGGCAACGCGGGTTTCGTAGGCGCGCGTCTCGGCTGGCACTCCGATGTGCATCGTTGAATCCTCCTCGACCTTCCTGTTATTTCACACAGATCTGCCGACGAGGCACGCCGGCTTGCGATTTGCAACAACGGCTAACTGCCCCACTTTAACCGAAACCGGGGGGCGAATCGGAATTAGGGACGATCCGGGTTACAGAAAGCCCGAATGGCCGGGCCAGCCGGATTTGGGAGAGCGACCGGCTAGACCGGCTTGCCGGCGGTTTTCCCGCCGCCTGTCCGCCTCCCGGCAGCCGTGCCCCATAGACGGTAAAATGCCGTCCCATGAAACCGGAAACTTGGGCTCCGCATGTCACGGTGGCCGCCATCGTCGAGCGCGACGGGCGCTTTCTCGTGGTCGAGGAACATACGTCCGACGGAGCGCGGCTGAATCAGCCCGCCGGCCATCTGGAGGCGGGCGAAACGCTCGTCGAGGCGGTGATCCGCGAAACCCTCGAAGAAACGGCGCATCCGTTCGCGCCCGAGGCGCTCGTCGGCGTCTACATGGCGCATTTCGGCCGTCCGCAGTCCGAGGGCGTCACCTATCTGCGCTTCACGTTTTGCGGCGCGAGCCGCGAACCGGCGCAAGACCGCGCGCTCGATCCCGATATCGTCCGCACGCTGTGGATGAGCGCCGACGAACTGCGTGCCTGCCAGGAGCGGCACCGCACGCCGCTCGTGATGCAATGTATCGACGATTACCTCGCAGGCCGGCGTTTCCCGCTCGACTTCGTGCACACGCACTCGGTCGGGCCACCCCGATCAGGTAGCAACCAGAAGTAGCAGGAAGACAATGAGCAAGCAGAAAGTCGTAGTGGGCATGTCGGGCGGCGTGGATTCGTCGGTGACCGCGTGGCTCCTCAAGGAACAGGGATACGACGTCGTCGGTCTTTTCATGAAGAACTGGGAAGACGACGACGACAGCGAATACTGTTCGACCCGGCAGGACTGGATCGACGTGGTGTCGGTGGCCGACCTGATCGGCATCGACGTCGAGGCGGTCAACTTCGCAGCCGAATACAAGGACCGCGTGTTCGCCGAATTCCTGCGCGAATACTCTGCCGGCCGCACGCCGAATCCGGACGTGCTGTGCAATGCCGAGATCAAGTTCAAGGCGTTCCTCGATCACGCGATGTCGCTCGGCGCGGAAACCATCGCGACGGGCCACTATGCGCGCGTGCGCCAGAACGGCCAGAGCGGCCGTTTCGAGCTTCTGAAGGCCAAAGACCACACGAAGGACCAGTCGTATTTTCTGCATCGGCTGAACCAGGCGCAACTGTCGAAGACGCTCTTCCCGCTCGGCGAGATTCCGAAGACGAAAGTGCGTGAAATCGCTGAGCAGATCGGCCTGCCGAACGCGAAAAAGAAGGACTCCACCGGCATCTGTTTCATCGGCGAACGGCCGTTCCGCGATTTCCTGAACCGCTATCTGCCGACCCAGCCCGGCCCGATGAAGACACCCGACGGCAAGGTCATCGGCGAGCACATCGGGCTCGCGTTCTATACGTTCGGCCAGCGCAAGGGCATCGGGCTTGGCGGCAGCAAGGAAGGCAGCGGCGAGCCGTGGTTCGTCGCAGGCAAGGACATCCCGTCGAACACGCTTTATGTCGTGCAGGGGCACGATCATCCGTGGCTGCTCAGTCATTCGCTGAGTGCAGGCAATACCAGCTGGGTCGCGGGTGAACCGCCCACGGAAGGCTTCGCGTGCGGCGCGAAGACGCGCTATCGCCAGGCCGATGCGGCGTGCACGTTCACTACGATGGACCTCGTGGGCGGCCTCGCCGGTCCGTGCTATTTCGGCCTCGATTTCGACGCTGCCCAGTGGGCTGTCACACCCGGGCAATCTGCGGTGCTCTACGATGGCGACGTGTGTCTCGGCGGCGGCATCATCGAGCACGCCGCGACTGCGCAACCCGTGGCGCGCCAGCCACAGACGGCAGCGCTCCTCACGGCGCGCCGTGCCTGACGCGGCAAGGCGGCCCCCCATCACGCCGTCACGCGCAGTGGCGGGACGTCCTTGCTGCACCAGCGGTCCGATTTACCCCGACGCATCGACAGACAGCTGTCAATCTCACCCCGCGGCGGATCCCGTCTGCGCCAAAGCTCGCGTTTCAGGCGCGGCCCATCCCGCTGCGGTGATCTTCACTGCAATGGAGTCTCCATGTTCTCTCGACGTTATCTGGCCGTGTGGTGCGCGGTCCTGCTGCTGGTCGCGTCCGTGGCGCTCGCCGCGCTGCATCACCTCTCGTGGTTCTGGAGCATCGTGCCGCTCGCGCTGGTCGCGCTCGGCGTCTTCGACCTGACCCAGGAGCGGCACGCGATCCTGCGTAACTACCCGCTGTGGGGTCACTTCCGGTTCCTGTTCGAATTCATCCGGCCGGAGATCCGTCAGTACTTCGTCGAAAACGATACCGACGAGAAACCGTTCTCGCGCGCCCAGCGCAGCATCGTCTATCAGCGCGCGAAGAACGACGTCGACAGCCGCCCCTACGGCACCGAGCTCGACGTGAAAGCGGTCGCGCACGAATGGATCAGCCACTCGCTCGCCCCGACCACGCTCGACGGACACGACTTCCGCATCGTCGTCGGACCCGGGCGCGCGCAGCCTTATTCGATGTCGATCTTCAACGTGTCGGCGATGAGCTTCGGTTCGCTGTCGGCGAACGCGATCATGGCGCTCAACCTGGGCGCAAAGAAAGGCAACTTCGCGCACGACACCGGCGAAGGCTCGATGTCGAAGTATCACCGCGAGCACGGCGGCGACATCATCTGGGAAATCGCTTCGGGCTACTTCGGCTGCCGCAACGACGACGGCACCTTCAACGCGGAAAAATTCGCGAAGCAGGCGCAGGAGCCGCAGGTGAAGATGATCGAAATCAAGCTGTCGCAAGGCGCGAAGCCGGGCCACGGCGGCGTGCTGCCGGCCGCGAAGATCACGCCGGAAATCGCCGAGACGCGCGGCGTGCCGATGGGCCGCGACTGCATCTCGCCCGCGACGCACTCCGAATTCTCGACGCCGCGCGGCCTGCTCGAATTCGTCGAACGGCTGCGCACGCTGTCGGGCGGCAAGCCGACCGGCTTCAAGCTGTGCATCGGCCATCCGTGGGAATTCTTCGGCATCGCCAAGGCCATGCTGGAAACGGGCATCCTGCCTGACTTCATCGTAGTCGACGGGGCGGAAGGCGGCACCGGTGCGGCGCCGCTCGAATTCACCGATCACGTCGGCGTGCCGTTGCAGGAAGGTCTGCTGCTCGTGCACAACACGCTCGTCGGCGTCGGCCTGCGCGACAGGATTCGCGTGGGAGCAAGCGGCAAGATGATCACCGCGTTCGATATCACCAAAACACTCGCGATCGGCGCCGACTGGGTCAATGCGGCGCGCGGCTTCATGTTCGCCGTGGGCTGCATCCAGGCGCAGACCTGTCACACCGGCCGCTGCCCGACCGGTGTCGCGACACAGGATCCGGTGCGCCAGCGCGCGCTCGTGGTGCCTGACAAGTCGGATCGCGTGTTCAGCTTCCATCACAACACGTTGCATGCGCTGAAGGAAATCATTCAGGCCGCGGGCCTGCATCATCCGTCGGAGCTGCGCGCACATCACATCGTGCGGCGCGTGTCCTCGCATGAAGTGCGGCTGATGTCGGAGCTGCTGAAGTATCTGGAGCCGAACGATCTGTTGAACGGCAACTATCGTTACTCGCTGTACGAAAAGTGGTGGCCGGTCGCGCGAAGCGATTCGTTCGCGGCGAAGCTGGAGCCTGCTGCGGTGTAATCCGGCAAGCGATGTCGCGACGCCATGCCAAACGAAAAAAAGCGCCTGCAGTTCACATGCAGGCGCTTTTTCTTTGCCACTACGGAATCAGGCGTCGCTTACGCCTGAGGCACAAATCATGCGCCAGTCGGCCGCCACTTCAGCAGGCGCTGCTCGACAGCCGTCAACAGGTAGTCTGCCGCCAGCGCCACCACCGCGAGCACGATCATCGCCGCGAATACGCCGCTCGCGTTGAACGCGCCTTGCGCCGTCGAGATCAGCAGCCCGATGCCCTGCTTCGAACCCAGGAACTCGCCGACCACCGCACCGACCAGCGCGAAGCCAAAGCTCACGTGCAGGCTGGCCAGAATCCAGCTGAGCGCCGACGGAATCACCACCGATGTCGTCACCTGACGGCGCGATGCCCCCAGAATCTGCGCGTTCGCGATCATGTAGCGGTCGGCTTCACGCACGCCCTGGAACGCGTTGGCAAACACGACGAAGAACACCATCACGACCGCGAGCGCCACCTTCGACGCCATCCCGAGACCCAGTGCAATCACGAATATCGAGCCGAGCACGACGCGCGGAATCGAGTTGGCGATCTTGATGTAGAGGCTGAACACGTCGGACAGCAGCTTGTTGCGACCAAGCACGATGCCGCAAAACACGCCGGCCACCGAGCCGATGATGAAACCGAGACCGGTCTCTTCGAGCGTCACCCAGACCTGCGTGAGAAGCGGCCCTTGCGAGGTGCCGTTCACGAACCAGTCGATGATCTGATTGAAGATCGCCGAGGGCATCGAGAAAAAGAACGGATCGATCCACTTGAGCCGCGCGGACAGTTCCCAGCCGCCGAGCACGACGATGAGCACGAGAATGCGCAGCGAAATCACCAGCGCCTGACGCTGACGGATACGCTTTTGCGCGACGCGCTCGACCTGCGCGAGCGACGTGGGATCGATGCCCGACGGCATCGTTTGTTGAGGGGTGGACATGCCTGATGTGCTCCGCTTTGCTTGATTAACCGATCTGCACTTCTTCGCGCAGGTCGTGCCAGATATCGCGTGAGATCTCGATGAAGCGCGGGTCGTAGCGGATCTCCGAGGTGACGCGCGGACGCGGCAGGTCGATCTCATACACCTTCTTCAGCGTCGCGGGCCGCGCAGTCAGCACGAACACCCGGTCGGCGAGCGCAATCGCTTCTTCGAGATCGTGCGTGACGAACACGACCGAGCCCGTGCCTGACCACAGTTGCAGCAGCTCATCCTGCATCAGCGTGCGGGTCTGCATGTCGAGCGCGGAGAACGGCTCGTCCATCAGCAGGATTTCCGGCTTGTTGATGAAGGTCTGCGCCAGCGCGACGCGCTTGCGCATCCCGCCCGACAGTTGATGCGGATAGTGCTTGCCGAACTTGTCGAGACCGACACGGCGCAGCCATTCATCGGCCTCGTCGTACGCCGCCGATTTCGAGCGCCCGCGATACAGCGGACCCGCCGCGACGTTATCGAGCACCGAACGCCACGGAAACACGGCGTCCGCCTGAAACACGAAGCCGATGCGCGGATCGATGCCATCCACCGGCGCACCCATTACGCGCACTTCGCCGGTGGTCGGCTTGAGGAGGCCCGTGATCATGCTGAGCGTCGTCGACTTGCCGCAGCCCGTCGGTCCGACGACGGCGACGAATTCGCCTCTCGCCACTGACATGCTGAAATCGCGCAACGCGATCGTCGCCTTGCCGTCCGGGGAAATGAAACGGCACGACACGTTGCGTAGCTCGATAGCCGGTGTGCCGCGTGACAAAGGTTGATTCATCGCCTGCTGCCTCATTCCTTGCGTGATTGTGTGGATTGGTCCGTTGCCTTACTTCGACGCCGTGCTGACGGCCGGGGAAGACACGTAGTCGTTCGTCCAGGTCTTGGCGAGGTCGATGTGCTTGCCCTTCACCGAAGGATTGAATGCGGACAGCACCTTCAGCACCGTGTCAGGACCATCGGCGGGCATCTTGCCGTCCTTCGTGAACATCGGCAGCGACGACTTCAGCGCGGCCACGTACAGGTCCTTGTTGTTGCCGTAGTAGTCCTTCGGCATCTTCGCGGCGATGTCTTCGGCGCTGTGCGTCGCGATGAAGTTGAGCGTCTTCGCGAACGCGCGCGACAGCTTCGCGGCTTCATCCTTGTGCGACTCGGCCCACGCGCGCTGCACGTAGAAGCTCGACGCCGGATAGGTGCCGCCGAGCGCAGCCCGCGTGCCTTCGAGGGTGCGCATGTCGACCAGCACCTTCGCGTCGCCGGTCTTCAGCAGTTGCGAGACGGTCGGCTCCGTCGTCATGCCGGCGTCGATGCGGTTCTGCTTGATCGCGGCGATAAAGCTGTTGTCCGCGCCGACCGGCAGCAGCGTGTACTGCGTCGACGGCACGCCCGCGCGCTGCGCAAGGTATTGCGTGAGGAAGCTCGTCGACGAACCGAGACCGGTCACGCCAAGCGTCTTGCCCTTCACGTCGGCCATGGTCTTCAGCGTGTCGGCGGCTTTCGTCGACACCATTTCGACTTCGCCCGGCACCTGACCGAAGATCACCAGCGCCTGCACTTCCTTGCCCTTGCTCTGCAGGTCGATCGTGTGATCGTAGAAGCCGACCACGCCCTGCACCGCGCCCGCGAGCAGTTCGTTTTCCGCGTCGACGCCGGCCGGTTGCGACAGGATCTCGACGTCGAGCCCTTCGTCCTTGAAATAGCCGAGCTGTTCGGTCAGTTTGGCCGGCAGATAGATGATCTTGGTGGCGCCGCCGACCATGATCGTGAGTTTTTCGGCATGAGCGGCAGCCGAAGCGGCCGCGAGAGCAAACGCAACACCCGACACAGCGGCAATCTGGCGCAAGGTACGCATCAAGCAGTCTCCTGAGGTTGGGTCGCCGCTATGCTGCGGCGCTTTCTGGATGAATGTGGCGGATTATAGAAATTCCAAGCCTTCTGCAAGCTTTCGGGGCCGTTGGCAAATCATGGGTGTTAACCCGTGGTCATGGCGCAGTCCTGCTTTCTGTCCGGCAAGCACGGCTGAAAGCGCGCAAAGCCCACGTTTTACGGCACAATCGACGGCCTGATTGACGGCCCTCCCCACCATGAAGCTCCTGCTGATCGAAGACAATCCGACGCTCGCGCACTGGCTCGCGAAGATGCTCGAACAGGAGTCGTTCGCACTCGACTCGGTCCAGGACGGCGATGCCGCCGACCATCTGCTGCGCATGAATCACTACGATGTCGTGCTGCTCGATCTGAACCTGCCGAAGCTGTCAGGCAAGAACGTGCTGCGCCGCCTGCGCCAGCGCGGCGACGCGACGCCCGTGCTGATCCTGACCGCGAGCGGCTCGATCGATGAAAAGGTCGAACTGCTCGGCGCCGGTGCCGACGACTATCTGGTGAAACCGTTCGAAGTACGCGAACTCGTTGCGCGCATCAAGGTGCTGATTCGCAGGCAGTCGCCGTCGAAAGCGGGCGAAGTGGTGTGCGGCGATCTGGCGTTCGATATCGACACGCGTCAGTTCACGCTCAAAGGCGCGCCGCTGAACGTTACGCCCCGCGAGCGGACGGTGCTGGAAACGCTGATCCTGCGGCTCGGCAAGACGGTCTCGAAACCGGCTCTGGTAGACGCGATCTTCACGCTCGCCGACGAACCAAGCGAAGACGCCGTGGAAATCTACATCTCAAGGCTGCGCAAGAAGCTCGATGGCAGCTCGGCGGCGATCGTCACGCTGCGCGGGCTCGGTTATCTGCTGCGCAAGAAAGAAGATGACCAATAGCCTGCGCGTGCGCCTGTTGTGGTGGCTGCTCGTACCGCTTGCGCTGTACGTCTTCGTCACCGGCAAGGCGGAGTTCGACAACGCCCGGCGCACAGCGGATCTGGTGCAGGACAACAAGCTGGTCTCGTCGGCGCGGATGATCGCGGGCGAAGTGGAATGGGTGGACGGCTCGCTCACCGTCGATGTGCCGCCCGCCGCGCTCGAAGTGTTCGTCTCGCCGTATCGCGATCAGGTGTTCTACAGCGTGACCGTCGACGACGGCCGGCTGCTTGCCGGCACCCCGGATTTCCCACGCAGCGCAAGCCAGCCATCCGACGAACCTGAGTACTACGACGCCAGCCTGCATGGCCAGCCCGCGCGCGCGGTCGGCGTCGTGCGGCAGATGTACGACAACGGCGCGACGCGGCGCGTGCTGGTATCGGTCGGCAAGACCGTGCGCTCGCGCGATGCAATGGCGGAGCAGCTCTGGCGACCGCAGCTGGTGCGGCAGATCGAGATGATCGTGCTGGCGGTGGCGCTCGTGTGCATCGGGCTCACGTTCGAGCTGCGGCCGCTCCTGAAAGTGAAGGACGACGTGGCCGACCGCGACCCGATGCAGCTCGAGCCGATTCGGGTCGAGCGGCTGCATACGGAATTGCGGCCCATCGTCGAAGCGATCAATCAATGCATCGCACGGCTGGGTGTGCAGGTCGCCGCGCAGCGACGCTTCATCGCGGATGCCGCCCATCAGTTGCGCACGCCCCTGACCCTGCTCGGCACGCAGTTGCAGTTCGCGCGACAGCACGGCGGTATCGGGCCGGAGCTGGCGGAGGCGCTCGCGGCGATGCACCGGAGCAACCAGTCGATGGTCGGGCTCACCAACAAGCTGCTCCTGCTCGCGCAGGCCGAGGCGGCTGACTACACGCAACTCGCGAATGAACCGGTGGATCTCGCCGCGCTGGCGATGGACGTCGTCGAGGATCTGGCGCTGCTCGCGCAGACGCGCGAGATCGATCTGGGCGCCGAACTGGCCGGCCCCGCGCCCGTAACCGGGCACCCGGGACTGCTGTCGGCGCTCGTCGCGAATCTCGCCGAAAACGCGATTCGCTACACGCCTGCGGGCGGGCACGTCACCGTCGCCGTCAAAAACGACGGCGCAACCGTCACGCTGACCGTGTCGGACGACGGCCCGGGCATTCCGGCCGAAGCACGCAGCCGTGTGTTCGAGCCGTTCTATCGCGCGTCGGCGGACACCGAAGGCACCGGTCTCGGGCTCGCTATCGTGCGCGAGATCGTCGTGGCGCACCGGGGCGAGATCACGCTGGAGCCAGGCGCAGGCGGCCGCGGCGTCACGGCGACGGTGACGCTCGCCTCAGCCCGCCCCGGCAGGTCAGTCTGACGGCACCGTATCGATGAACGACTGGCGCTGCGACAGCTTCTGGAAGTGCTTGTCGAGATTCGGATACGCTTCGCGCCAGTTCAGCTGCGGCATGCGGAAGTCCAGATAGCCGAGTGCACAGCCGAGCGCGATATCGGCAAGCGTGTAGTGATTCCCCGCACACCAGTTCTTGCTGCCAAGACCCTGCGACATCGCCACGAGACCGTCGTGGATCTTGCGCTGCTGGCGCGCAACCCATGCTTCGCTGCGATGGTCGGCCGGACGCTGCGTTCCTTCGAGGCGGATCAGCACGGCCGCATCCAGGATTCCGTCGGCGAGCGCTTCCCAGCAGCGCACCTCGACGCGCTCGCGCCCCGACTGCGGAATCAGCTTGCCGACCGGTGACAGCGTATCGACGTATTCGCAGATCACGCGCGAATCGAACACGGCCTCGCCGTCTTCCATGACGAGGCACGGCACCTTGCCGAGCGGATTGAACGTATGAATCGTGGTTTCCGGCGCCCAGACGTTCTCGAGTACCAGCCTGTAGTCGATCTTCTTTTCGGCGAGCACGATCCGCGCCTTGCGGACAAACGGACTGGGGAAAGAACCGATGAGTTTCATGACACACTGCCCTGTTTGGATTTCGGCGGAAGTATACGTTGGTTTGCATTCATCCAGACGACGTCCTGGCGTCTTGTGATGCGCGCCGAACGGAGCTGTGGACGGATTGCAACATTGCGGCAAGCGCTCCTCGACGGCTAGCTGGCCGGATGGCTAACAGCTGCGCCGCCGGCCGGCCCGGCCGCGCATCGAAGGCTGTGAGCGCTACAATCGCACGATGAACCAGCCGACCGAACTCACCATCGCCGTCGACGTCTACCGCCAGCGCCGCGAACGCGTCCTCACCGCGTTGCGGGAAGCAGGCGGCGGCGTCGCCATCGTCCCCACTGCGCCGGAAGTGCTGCGCAACCGCGACGCCGACTATCCGTACCGGCACGACAGCTACTTCTACTACCTGACAGGCTTCACGGAACCCGAAGCGCTGCTCGTGCTCGACGCCAGCGCGGCATCGGGCGAACCGCGCTCGATCCTGTTCTGCCGGGCGAAGAACGTCGAGCGCGAAACGTGGGAAGGCTTCCGCTTCGGTCCCGAGGGCGCGCGCGAGGCGTTCGGCTTCGACGCCGCGTTCACCTTCGACGAAATCGACGCGCACCTGCCGCACCTGATCGCCGACAAGCCCGCGCTGCACTACGCATTCGGCGCATCCGCTGAACTGGACGGCCAGGTGCGCGGCTGGGTCGAGGCGGTGCGCGCACAGGGCAGAAGCGGCGTCACGGCGCCCGGCGCGATCCACGATCTGCTGCCGGTGCTCGACGAGATGCGCCTCATCAAGGACGCCCACGAACTCGCGATCATGCGCCGCGCAGGCCAGATCTCGGCAAAGGCGCATCGTCGGGCGATGGCGGCCTGCCGTCCCGGTGTGCGCGAATACGAACTCGAAGCGGAACTGCTCTACACGTTCCGCAAGCATGGCGCGCAGGGTCCGGCGTACGGCTCGATCGTCGCGGCGGGCGCCAATGCCTGCGTGCTCCACTATCCGGCGGGCAACGCGATCGCGCGGGACGGCGATCTGATCCTCATCGACGCCGCGTGCGAACTCGACGGCTACGCGTCCGACATCACCCGGACCTTCCCCGCCAGCGGCCGCTTCACCCCGGCGCAGCGCGAGCTTTACGACATCGTGCTGGCTGCGCAGCAGGCGGCCATCGATGCGACGCGTGCCGGCGTCGACTTCGAGGCGCCGCATCAGGCAGCCGTGCGCGTGCTGGCGCAGGGGCTGCTGGATACCGGCATCATCGACCGTCAGCGCTTCGCTTCGGTCGACGATGTGATCGCCGAACGTGCCTATGCGCGCTTCTACATGCACCGCACCGGCCACTGGCTCGGCATGGACGTGCACGATTGCGGCGACTACCGCGAGCGCTCCGCGCCGCGCGACGAACAGGGCGCCATCCCCTGGCGCACGCTGAAGCCGTCGATGACGCTGACGATCGAACCTGGCCTCTACGTCCGCGCTGCGGACGACGTCCCCGAGCGCTACTGGAACATCGGTATCCGCATCGAGGACGACGCGATCGTCACCGCAACCGGCTGTGAACTGATGACGCGCGATGTGCCGGTCAAGGTCGACGAAATCGAAGCGCTGATGCAGGCTGCGCGCGCGTCAGCGGGCGCCGCGTGTGAGTGAAGGGAATCGAGACCAGATGAATGAAGTAGCCCAACCGTCGACGGACACGCCACAGCACACGCAGGCTGAAGCGCCGTTCGACTTCGACGTGACAATCGTCGGCGCAGGGCCGGTCGGCCTCGCGCTGGCCGGCTGGCTGGCGAAACGCAGCGCGACGCAGGCGCTTTCGGTGGCGCTCGTCGATGCACGCGAGCCGGAAGATGCTGTATCCGATCCACGCGCGATCGCCGTATCGCAAGGCAGCCGGATGATTCTCGAGCCGCTTCGCTGGCCCGGCGACGCCACGGCGATCCAGCGGATTCATGTCTCGCAGCGCGGCCATTTCGGCCGCACGCTGATCGACCACACGGAGCACGGCCTGCCTGCGCTCGGCTACGTGCTGCGCTACGGCTCGATCGTGCATACGCTGGCGGAAGCGGTGCACGCGACGCCCGTGCACTGGTTTCGCTCGACCGCCGCACTGCAGCCAGTGCAGGCAGACGACGGCGTCACGCTGCCGATCGAAAGCGCGCACGTCGCGCGCAATCTGCGCACGCGGATCCTCGTGAACGCCGAAGGCGGTCTCTATCACGAGCAGCGTAGCGGCACGGGCGCCACGCGCGACTACGGCCAGACCGCCCTCGTCGGCACGGTCACGCTGTCGGCCCCGCAACCGCACGTCGCATGGGAGCGCTTCGCGTCCGAAGGCCCGATCGCGCTGCTGCCGACGGGCGGCGTGCGCGGCGCGGACTACGCGCTCGTCTGGTGCTGCTCGCCCGAAGAAGCCGCGCGCCGCGCGCAACTCTCCGATGACGCCTTTCTCGCCGAACTCGGCGCCGCCTTCGGCAACCGGATGGGCCGTTTTACGCAGATCAAAGGCCGCGCATCCTTTCCGCTCGGGCTCAATGCGGTCGATACGCTCGTCAAGGGCCGCGTCGTCGCGATCGGCAACGCTGCGCAGACGCTGCATCCGGTAGCCGGTCAGGGCCTGAATCTCGGCTTGCGCGACGCCCACGCGCTCGTCGACGCACTGGCCCAGCACGGCGCGACGCCGGTCGCGCTCGCAGCCTTCGCCGCGCGCCGCGCGCTGGACCGGCGCCTGACGATCGGCGCCACGGACACCCTCGCGCGCCTCTTTACCATCGACTTCCCGCCGCTCGCCACGCTGCGCGGGCTCGCGCTCACCGCGCTGGAATTCGTGCCGCCCGTGAAGACCGCTCTTGCGCGGCAAATGATGTTCGGACAGCGTCGCTGACCCCTTCGGCGGGTCACGCGCCAACCGGCTCGCGAGCCGCCGAAGGTCTATGACCGAGCGGGCTTTCATAGAAGATTTAAAGGGTTACGTCAGACGCAAGTGATCTTTCGGGTTGCCGTTAACGGTAAAATGGCGGTTTTCCCTCGCATTCCGCGACCGTTTCGATCCGCTATCGACCGGTCGGCCGCCTCTCTTGCCATGCCTACTCTCGGCTCCCACAATCTGCGCAACAACCTGTTCGTCGCCCCGATGGCCGGCGTCACGGACCGGCCGTTCCGCCAGCTGTGCAAGCGGCTGGGCGCGGGCTATGCCGTGTCGGAGATGGTCGCGTCGAACGCGCAGTTGTGGAAAAGCGAGAAGACCATGCGCCGCGCGAATCACGCAGGCGAAGTCGAGCCGATTTCCGTGCAGATCGCCGGCGCCGATCCGGCGATGATGGCCGAAGCCGCGCGTTACAACGTGGCGAACGGCGCACAGATCATCGACATCAACATGGGCTGTCCGGCCAAGAAGGTGTGCAACGTCGCCGCGGGCTCCGCGCTCTTGCAGAACGAGCCGCTCGTGCAGCGCATCGTCGAGGCAGTGGTCAGCGCGGTGGGCATCGGCCCGGATGCCGTGCCCGTCACGCTGAAGATCCGCACCGGCTGGAATCGCGACAACAGGAATGCGCTTACCGTTGCGCGTCTGGCTGAAGACGCCGGCATTTCGATGCTGACCGTGCACGGCCGCACGCGTGCGGACCTGTATCACGGCGACGCCGAATACGAGACCATCGCTGCCGTCAAGGCCGCGGTGCGCATTCCGGTCGTCGCGAACGGCGACATCACGACGCCGCAAAAGGCACGCGAGGTGCTCGCCCTCACCGGCGCCGATGCGATCATGATCGGCCGCGCGGCGCAGGGGCGCCCGTGGCTCTTCCGCGAGATCGAGCATTTCCTGCAGACAGGCGAACTACTGCCGCCGCCGCGTATCGATGAGATCCAGCAGGTGATGAACGAACACCTCGAAGATCATTACGCGTTCTACGGCGAATTCACCGGAGTCCGCACTGCGCGCAAACACATCGGCTGGTACACTCGCGGCCTTTCTGGCGCCAACGTGTTCCGGCATCGCATGAATACGCTGGACACCACGCGCGAACAACTGCTCGCCGTCAACGAATTCTTCGACGCGCAAAAGGCGCTTTCCGACCGCCTTGTTTACGTTGAAGAAGATGCCCAAGACAATGACGGCGAGCCGGACAATAACGACCGACTGGCAGCATGAGCAAGCACAACATCGAACAATGCGTCCGCGATAGCCTGGACATGTACTTCCAGGATCTCGACGGCTCCAACCCGCACGACATCTACGACATGGTCGTATCGTGCGTCGAAAAACCGATGCTCGAGGTGGTGCTCGAGCAGGCAGGCGGTAATCAGTCGCTGGCCGCCGAGTATCTCGGCATCAACCGCAATACGCTGCGCAAGAAGCTGCAACAGCACGGTCTGCTGTAGCGGATTTACTACGGGTTTATTACTTCCTGCGCCCCTCAAGTCCCTCCCGGCTTTCTCATCATGATCAAGCAAGCGCTCATCTCCGTTTCCGACAAGTCCGGCATCGTCGATTTTGCCAAATCGCTGTCGGACCTCGGCGTCAAGATCCTGTCGACTGGCGGCACCGCGAAACTGCTCGCGGACGCGGGCCTGTCCGTTACCGAAGTCGCCGACTACACGGGCTTCCCGGAAATGCTCGACGGGCGCGTGAAAACGCTGCACCCGAAGGTGCACGGCGGCATCCTCGCGCGCCGCGACCTGCCTGAACACATGGCTGCGCTTGAGAAGCACGGCATCCCGACGATCGACCTGCTGGTCGTGAACCTGTACCCGTTCGTGCAGACGGTGTCGAAGGAAGAGTGCTCGCTCGAAGACGCGATCGAGAACATCGACATCGGCGGCCCGACGATGCTGCGCTCCGCGGCGAAGAACCATCGCGACGTGACCGTGGTGGTCGATCCGGCCGACTACTCTGTCGTGCTCGACGAAATGCGTGCGAACAACAATTCGGTCGGCTACAAGACCAACTTCCGTCTCGCAACCAAGGTGTTCGCGCACACCGCGCAATACGACGGCGCGATCACGAACTACCTGACGAGCCTGACCGACGAACTCAGGCACGAATCGCGCAACACCTATCCGGCGACCTTCAACCTCGCGTTCGACAAGGTCCAGGACCTGCGCTACGGCGAAAACCCGCACCAGAGCGCCGCGTTCTATCGCGACCTCACGGTGCCGGCTGGCGCGCTCGCGAACTACAGCCAGCTGCAGGGCAAGGAACTGTCGTACAACAACATCGCCGATTCCGATGCGGCATGGGAATGCGTGAAGACGTTCGACGTGCCGGCCTGCGTGATCATCAAGCACGCGAACCCTTGCGGCGTGGCCGTGGGCGCGGACGCGAACGAAGCATACGTGAAGGCGTTCCAGACGGATCCGACCTCGGCGTTCGGCGGCATCATCGCGTTCAACCGCGAAGTTGACGAAGCGACGGCGCAGGCCGTGTCGAAGCAGTTCGTCGAAGTGCTGATCGCGCCGTCGTTCAGCGCGGCGGCGCGCCAGGTGTTTGCCGTGAAGCAGAATGTGCGTCTGCTTGAAATCGCGCTCGGCGATGGCCATAACGCGTTCGACCTGAAGCGCGTGGGCGGCGGTCTGCTGGTGCAGTCGCTCGATTCGCGCAACGTGCAGCCGCGCGAGCTGCGCGTTGTCACGAAGCGTCATCCGACGCCGAAGGAAATGGACGATCTGCTCTTCGCCTGGCGCGTTGCGAAGTACGTGAAGTCGAACGCGATCGTGTTCTGCGGAAACGGCATGACGCTCGGCGTCGGCGCAGGGCAGATGAGCCGCGTGGACTCGGCGCGGATTGCGAGCATCAAGGCACAGAACGCCGGCCTGTCGCTGAACGGCTCGGCCGTGGCGTCGGACGCGTTCTTCCCCTTCCGCGACGGCCTGGACGTGGTCGTAGCCGCTGGCGCTACCTGCGTGATCCAGCCAGGCGGTTCGGTGCGCGACGACGAAGTGGTCGCCGCCGCCGACGAGCACAACATCGCGATGGTGCTGACGGGCGTGCGTCACTTCCGTCACTGATTCAAGCTCGCTGACTGGGGCGCTGCCGTTCTGCCCGTTCTGCCCGTTCTGCCGTCACCCAGGTTCAGCCGGTTGCTTCCCGGTCTAATGGTTGATTGAAACGGCCCGACAGGTTTTCCTGTCGGGCCGTTTTTCTTGGCGTGGTGTTTATTCGTCGGGTTCTTTCCGGGCGTAACCGTCTCTCACATCGGGATGTGAACTGATATATGTGCTGAGGCCCTGCCCGCGGCGCGCCAGTATCTTCATCGTGTCGACATGCTGCGCTCCCGTGCTGGCATAGGTGTACCAGTAGACATCGCCCGATCTGAATCGGACCGCGACGAAGTCATCGCCGATGTTGTATGCCACTACGCCCGAGTCGCCGCTGAGATTTCGATAGGTTTCCACCTGCGCCCGCCTCCCCCAGGCCCGCATGAGGCATTTATTCCCGCGATGCAGCCCCGAGCCGCCCGCTGTGCGGCCCGTTCGTTGTAGTATCGCAGGCACTTCGTCCGCATCGCACCTCATGAGAATTCTCGGCATCGACCCTGGTTTGCGTGTTACCGGCTTCGGCGTGATCGACCAGACCGGTCATCAACTCAGCTATGTCGCAAGCGGCGTCATCAAGACTGCCGATGCCGATCTCCCATCGCGGCTCGGCACGATCTTCGAGGGGATTTCGACACTTATCCGTCAGCATGCGCCCGATCAGTCCGCCATCGAAAAAGTGTTCGTCAACGTCAATCCGCAATCGACGCTTCTGCTCGGTCAGGCGCGCGGCGCCGCAATCTGTGGACTGGTCGCGGGTGGCGTGCCGGTCGCCGAATACACGGCGCTGCAGTTGAAGCAGGCCGTGGTCGGCTATGGCCGCGCATCCAAGGAGCAGATGCAGCAGATGGTTGCGCGTCTCCTGAATCTGTCCGGCGTACCCGGCACCGACGCAGCTGACGCACTCGGTATGGCAATCTGTCATGCACACAGCGGCGGCACGCTCGGCACGCTGGGCGGCATCGCACCAGGCCTCGCGAAGAAAGGGCTGCGCGTGCGGCGCGGGCGGCTGGTGGGCTAGGGCTCCGCGCAGGCGGTGGGGCACGTCCCGCCGCCTGCTCGATCACTGTCGAAAGAGCCCGCTGCTCTGCCTCGCGCCGTTTTGTACTCAGTTCCGGCTTGCCAGGGCCAACCGGCACGCAAGTCCCGCGAAGACTGATGCGAGTAGATACTGCGGTACCCTCGACGGCCGACGGCCCGACGTGAGTCTGCCACTCAGCCTGTCACTCAGCCGGCTCGCCATCAAGATCACCGCGCCGTTGACGCAAAGACCGATCAGGTTGAGCACGGTCGCCAGCAGCAGAATCTGCGCGACGATCGATCCGGCTTCAGGGCGCACGAACTGCGGAAACAGCGCGAGGACGAACAGCGCCACCTTAGGATTGAGCAGGTTGGTCAACAGCCCCTGCCGGAAGATTCTGCCCGTCGGATAACGACGCATCCCGGCACTCGGCGACAACACCGTTCCCTCGGCCCGGAACGTCTTCCACGCGAGAAAAAGCAGATAACCCGCACCCGCGAACCGCACGACGTCATACGCCACGGGCACCGCCAGAAACAGCTGCGACAGACCGAACGCCGCTGCAAGCGCATGACAGTACGTGCCGGCGAGAATGCCCGCCAGCGACGCAAAGCCCGCTGCACGTCCCTGACTGACGCTGCGAGACGCAATCAACAACATATCGGGGCCGGGTGTGGCGGTGAGCGCGAGACATGCGCCTGAAAAGAGCGCGAGCGTGGTGAGGCTAAGCATGGGAAAGTCCTTTTGTCGACATTGCCGCAAAAGGGATCTCAGTTTATTGAACCCTTCCGGACCGGTCAATTCGCACGCTTGCGCCGCACGAGCTCGGCCCCCGCGTCTTTTGCCCTGCAACTGCGCCGTGCCGCGGCGCCCTGCGCTACACTCGCCGTTTATTTCATCCTCGAACCTGCCATGATCGGTCGCATTGCCGGCGTCCTGCTGGAAAAGAATCCGCCGCACCTGCTCATCGACTGCAACGGCGTCGGCTACGAAGTCGACGTCCCGATGAGTACCTTCTACAACCTGCCGTCGACCGGCGAAAAGGTGGTGCTCCTCACGCAGATGATCGTGCGCGAGGACGCGCATCTCCTGTACGGTTTCGGCACCCCGCAGGAACGCTCGACCTTCCGCGAACTGCTGAAGATCACGGGCATCGGCGCGCGCATGGCGCTCGCAGTGCTATCCGGAATGAGCGTGCACGAACTGTCGCAGACCGTCACGCTGCAGGACTCCGCGCGCCTGACGCGGGTGCCGGGCATCGGCAAGAAAACGGCTGAGCGGCTGCTTCTTGAACTGAAGGGCAAACTGGGCGCCGATCTCGGCGCAATGGCCGGCGCGGCGTCGGCATCCGATCACGCCAGCGATATTCTGAACGCATTGCTCGCATTGGGTTACTCCGAAAAAGAAGCGTTGGCAGCCGTCAAGAACGTGCCGGCTGGCACCGGTGTGTCCGAAGGCATCAAGATCGCGCTGAAGGCGTTGTCCAAGACCTGAGCGGACCTGACAGGCTGGCCTGCACGCGGCGACGGGTAGAGCTTCACATACGGGAGCGCCTCGCGCACCCTGGCCGTTCGGCCAGCTTTAACGGCGAGCGCCGCGCGGTACAATGTGCCCATGATCGAAACCGACAAACTCGCCGCCGAGCGCATCATCGCGGCCACGCCCGTATCGACGCACGAAGAAGCGTTCGAGCGCGCATTGCGCCCGCGCCAGCTCGACGAGTACGTCGGGCAGGAAAAGGTGCGCGGCCAGCTCGAAATTTTCATCGAAGCGGCCAAACGCCGGTCCGAATCGCTGGACCACGTGCTGCTGTTCGGGCCGCCGGGCCTCGGCAAGACCACGCTCGCGCATATCATCGCGCGCGAGATGGGGGTCAATCTGCGACAGACATCCGGGCCGGTGCTCGAACGCGCAGGCGATCTCGCGGCGCTCCTCACCAATCTCGAAGCGAACGACGTGCTGTTCATCGACGAGATCCACCGCCTGTCTCCGGTGGTCGAGGAAATCCTGTATCCGGCGCTCGAGGATTATCAGATCGACATCATGATCGGCGAGGGTCCGGCCGCTCGCAGCGTCAAGCTCGATTTGCAACCGTTCACGCTTGTCGGCGCGACCACGCGCGCCGGGATGCTCACGAATCCGTTGCGCGACCGTTTCGGCATCGTCGCGCGACTCGAGTTTTATAACGCGGAGGAGCTGGCACGCATCGTCCGCCGCTCGGCGTCGCTGCTCGGCGCGCAGATTCATCCCGACGGCGCGTTCGAAATCGCGAAACGTTCGCGCGGCACACCGCGGATTGCGAACCGCCTGCTGCGGCGCGTCCGCGATTTCGCCGAAGTGAAGGCAGACGGCAACATCACGGCGAAAGTCGCCGATGCCGCGCTCGCCATGCTCGACGTCGACCCGGTCGGCTTCGATTTGATGGACCGCAAGCTGCTCGAAGCGATCCTGCACAAGTTCGACGGCGGCCCGGTCGGCGTCGACAACCTGGCCGCGGCAATCGGCGAAGAGCGCGATACGATCGAAGACGTCCTCGAACCGTATCTGATCCAGCAGGGCTTCCTGCAGCGCACACCACGCGGCCGGGTCGCCACGCTGCTGACGTATCGGCATTTCGGTCTTGCTGCACCGGATACGTCGAGTCCGGTACGCAACCTGTGGGATTCGGGCGAGCCCTGACCCCCGCGCCAAACATTGCATCAGGCACCAGCACAGGAAGAGCCAGGCGATGTCCGATCAAGCCAGTCCGAAAGGCGATCAAACGGGGTTCGCGCAGCTTGTCGCGAAACGTTTGCGTTCGAGGCTGGCTGCGGGCGTGACGCACCTGACGAGCGGCAGCGGCCCGTCGCTCGATTACTCCTCGCCACCCGGTGACCCCGGCCTCTTCGGCCCCGATGCCGTCTGCTGGAAAGTCCACTCCGACTTCACGTCGATGATGACGGGCGGTATTAGCGCGCTGCTGCTTCAGGCGCTGCATCCGCTCGCGCTGGCCGGTGTCTGGGATCACTCCTCGTTCCGCACCGATATCCTCGGACGGCTGCGTCGTACCGCGACGTTCATCTCGGGCACGACGTATGGCAACCGTCGCGACGCACTCGCCCTGATCGAGCGCGTGAAGCAGATCCATTCCGGGGTCGCAGGCACCGCGCCCGATGGCCGGCCCTACCGTGCGAGCGACCCCGCGTTGCTGACATGGGTGCACGTCGCGGAAGTGTCCAGCTTTATGACCGCGCATATGCGCTACGTGAATCCCGCGCTGCCTGTCGAAGCGCAGGATCAGTACTTTGCCGAAACGGCCCGAATCGCCGAAATGCTCGGGGCCGTCGAGATTCCCCGTTCGCGGGCCGAAATAGAAGCTTATCTGGTCGCGATGCGGCCTGAGCTGGAAGCCAGCTCGCGCACGCGTGAAGTCGTGAATGTGCTGATGAGCGCGCGGCCGCCAGGTGCCACAATGCGGCCGGCGGGCACGCTGATACTCAACGCCGGTGTCGATCTGCTCCCGGAGTGGGCGCAGGCGATGTTGGGCTTCGATACGTTTTCCCGTGTGAGGCGGGCGCTCGTACGTCCAGGTGTGAGGCTTGTTGCGCCCCTGATGCGCTGGGCGCTGGTGAACGGCGTATCGAAGCGGGCTCGTAGACGCGTCGCAGCGACGCGCGCCTGACGCACAGCCATCACCCGGCGCGCGCCCTGCACAGAACCCTCTGGCGCTCTGATCACCGCCCGGGCTGGGCCACTTTCCTAAGGTTATCGTCCTGACTGTGGCCACCCAGGTGCTCAACGTCAGCCCACGTAACAACCGTCGCCGCAGCGCCGTCGAAGTCCACCACATTCATGCTCGTATTGAGCAACGAATAGGTACGCGGTGCTTCGAGCGACAAACCGTTCGCAAACCGGTACACGCAATCAAGCACGCCACCGTGCGCAACGCACGCGATGCGCCCTCCGCGGTGCGCGGCGATGATCGGTTCGATCGCGTGCAGTACGCGATGATAGAACGCGCGCTGCGATTCGCCGTCCGGTGGCGCGAAACCCGGGTCACGTGTTTGCCAATGGGCATATTCATCGGGAAAGCGCCCGGCAATCTCGTCGCTGTCGTGGCCCTGGAAAGCACCGTATTGCCGCTCACGCAAGCCTTTACGTAGCTGAAGTGGCAAGCCGAGCGCACTCGCTATGGGCTGCGCGGTCTGCTGCGCGCGTATCAGGTCGCTCGAATAGATCGCATCCAGCCGCGCGCCCTGCTTCACTTCACCTTCAAGCCGTTGCGCGAGTTTCTGCGCCTGCTCGACGCCGCTTGTCGCGAGGGGTATATCGATGTGGCCCTGGATGCGTTTGATGCGATTCCAGTCGGTCTCGCCGTGCCGGATGAAGATGACCTGGGTGGACATAGGAAAGCATGCCTGGATCGGATACGGAGCCGCCATTGTCGCAAAATGCGACGGCGGACAACGAAAGGCTTCAGGGACGTGTCTGAAGCCAGAACGTGACTGGGCCGTCATTGACGAGCGACACCTGCATATCCGCGCCGAATTCGCCCGTCTCTACGACTGGATGCTTTGCCCGTGCGGCTGCGACGAAATAGTCAAAAAGGCGCCGTCCCTCATCGGGCGGCGCAGCCGGCGTGAAGCTCGGACGCAGACCACTGTTCGTATCGGCGGCCAGCGTGAATTGCGAGACGAGCAGCAAACCACCCGCCCGACCCGCGCCGTCGATGTTCTGCAAGGACAGGTTCATCTTGCCCGCCGCGTCGCTAAACACACGATAGCCGAGCAACCTGGCGAGCAGCTTGTCGGCGACGGCATCGGTGTCGCCGCGCTCCGCGCAGACAAGCGCGAGCAGACCTGCCTCAATCGCCCCCGTCACGCGATCGTCGACACGCACTTCGGCGCGCCGCACCCGTTGAATCAGCGCGATCAAGCGACGTGCTCCTTAAGCGCGACAAACGGGGCGGCCACCATGCGCATCAAGCCGGTCAAGCCGTCAACGTCACGCGCGCAAAGCGGCGCTTGCCAACCTGCACGACGAACTCGCCGGCTTCGATCTTCAAACCCTTATCGGACACCGTCGCGCCGTCGATCTTGACGCCACCCTGCTCGATATTGCGCAGCGCCTCGCTCGTCGACGGCACGAGTCCGGCCTGCTTCAGCAGTTGCCCGACCGCCAGCGGCGCGCCCGCAAGCGTTAGCGACGGAATGTCGTCCGGCACGCCACCCTTCGCGCGATGATTGAAGTCTTCGAGCGCGCGCTCGGCGTCGACGGCCGAATGGAAACGTTCGACGATTTCCTGCGCCAGCATCACCTTGAAATCGCGTGGATTGCGGCCCGCTTCCGCTTCGCGTCTGAAGCCGGCGATCTCGTCCATCGGACGGAACGACAGCAGTTCGAAGTAACGCCACATGAGCACATCGGAGATGCTCATCAGCTTGCCGAACATGTCGGTCGGTTTTTCGCTGATGCCGATGTAGTTGTTCTTCGACTTCGACATCTTCTCGACGCCATCGAGACCTTCGAGCAGCGGCATCGTCAGGATGCACTGCTGTTCCTGGCCATACTGCTTCTGCAGCTCACGGCCGACCAGCAGATTGAACTTCTGGTCCGTGCCGCCCAGTTCGAGGTCCGCGTTCAGCGCGACCGAGTCGTAACCCTGCATCAGCGGATACAGGAATTCGTGGATCGAAATCGGTACACCGCCCTGAAAGCGCCGGGTGAAATCCTCGCGCTCGAGGATTCGCGCGACCGTGTAGCGCGAAGCGAGCTTGATCATCCCGTCGGCGCCGAGCGGCATCGACCATTCGCTGTTGTAGCGGATCTCGGTCTTCTCACGGTCGAGCACGAGCGCGGCCTGATCGAAATAGGTTTTCGCGTTCGATTCGATCTGTTCGCGCGTGAGCGGCGGACGCGTCGCGTTACGGCCCGACGGATCTCCGATCAGCGACGTGAAATCGCCGATCAGGAAGATTACCGTGTGCCCGAGGTTCTGCAACTGGCGCATCTTGTTCAGCACGACCGTGTGGCCGATATGGATGTCCGGCGCGGTCGGGTCGAGGCCCAGCTTGATGCGCAGCGGCTTGCCGGTGGCCGCGCTGCGCGCGAGCTTCTGCGCGAACTCGTCCTCGATCAGCAACTCGTCGACGCCGCGTTTCGTGACACCGAGCGCGTGACGCACTTCGTCGGTGATCGGAAAGGCGGGACTGGGCTTGGAAGTGGACTCGGTGCTCATGCTGGAACGTGACGTCGAAAAGAGAGATTGTCCCATAGTTGGCGCGGGCGGCCAGCGCCGGGACGGACACCGGATTTTACGTGATTCACCCCGCAAAGCCGATCTTTCCAGGCCGTGTGCCTATCCGCACGGCCTGTCGCGCTGATAATCTGTTAAAACGGTTCGCAACGATAGAAGGAGCAGAACGTGGCGCGAGAGACGACAGACGGCGGCGTGTATTTCGGATTGATGTCGGGCACCAGCATGGATGGCGTCGACGGCATCGCGGTTGAATTCCCGAAGGGCAAGCCGCCCGTGGTGCGCTCGGAAGCGTTCGTCGGCTTTTCGGAGGGCTTGCGGGACGCGCTGTTTGCCCTGCAACAACCCGGCGACAATGAGATCGAGCGCGAGGCGCTGGCGGCGAACGCACTCGCCGCCCGCTATACCGTGTGCTGCCATGAACTGTTGCGCGGCGGCAACCTGTCCGCGACGGCGGTGCGCGCGATCGGCGTGCACGGCCAGACCGTGCGGCACCGGCCCGAAAAAGGCTATACGCGACAGATCAATAACCCTGCGCTACTCGCGGAAATGATGCACATCGACGTGATCGCCGACTTCCGCTCGCGCGACGTCGCCGCCGGCGGCCAGGGTGCGCCGCTCGTTCCGGCCTTCCACGCAACCGTGTTCGGTAAAAAAGGGGAAACCCGCGTGGTCTGCAACCTGGGCGGAATCAGCAACATCACGATTCTCGGCGCTGCGGGCGGCGTACGTGGCTTCGATTGCGGGCCTGCCAATGCGCTGCTCGACGAGTGGGCACAGCGGCACCTGGGCAAGCCTTACGACGAAGGCGGCCATCTCGCCGCCAGCGGCCAGGTGCACCGGCCATTGCTGCATGCGCTTCTGGATGAACCGTTCTTCGAGCAGCAGCCGCCCAAAAGCACCGGTCGCGACCTGTTCAATGCCGAATGGCTGGACGCGAGGCTCGCGCCATTCACGTCGGTCAGTGCTGCGGACGTGCAGGCGACGCTCACCGCACTGACCGCAATCACGGTCGCCCGCGAGATCGAACGCCACGCGCCAGACAGTCGGGCCGTGTACGTGTGCGGCGGCGGCGCCCGCAATCCCGAGTTGCTGAAGGCCCTTCAGGCGACATTCGAGGAAAGCGGATGCAGCGGTGTGCCGGTGATGACTACCGAAGCGCTTGGCGTGCCCCCGCATCAGGTCGAGCCGCTTGCTTTCGCGTGGCTGGCGATGCGCTGCGTCGAGCGCCAGCCGGGTAACCTGCCGGCGGTGACCGGGGCGGCAGGAGAACGTGTGCTGGGCGCGATCTATCCGCGCTGACCGCCCGCCGCGCCGCCAGCGTTCGTTCGCGGACGCGAAGGCTCGCCAAAAAATGAAAAACGGGGCTTTTCAGCCCCGTTTTTTTCGACAAACCGCTTCGTCAGTCGATAATCAGACCGAGAACGACGAACCGCAACCGCAGGTGGTCGTGGCGTTCGGATTCTTGATCACGAACTGGGCACCGTTGATGTCATCCTTGTAGTCGATCTCAGCGCCCACCAGATACTGGTAGCTCATCGAGTCGATCAGCAGCTGGACGCCGCTCTTGTTCATCACGGTGTCGTCTTCATTGACGGCTTCGTCGAACGTAAAACCGTACTGAAAGCCCGAGCAGCCGCCGCCCTGCACGAAAACGCGCAGCTTCAGCTCCGGGTTGCCTTCTTCGTCGATCAGTTGCTTGACCTTGTCAGCCGCTGCGTCGGTGAAAACGAAGGGGCCCGGCATCTCGGTCACGGGGGTGTCGGTGACTGCGTTCATTCGAACTCTCCAAAAAAGCTTCTAGACGCTATTGTAGGGCTGATCTCGATATCGTGCTGAACCCCCATAAAATCAATGGGTTCTTGTAGCGATATTTGTCCGCCTTCGCAACGAGGGCGTGGAGCGAGCGCCCGAGCACTTTGTCCAATGAAAAAAGCCGCCTTCGCAGATGCGTTGGCGGCTTTTTTGCAGCGATTTCGCCCGGGTTGCCCCATAAGCGAAACCAGCCCGAAGCGATTAACGCTTCGAGAATTGCTTCCTGCGGCGTGCCTTGTGGAAGCCGACCTTCTTACGTTCGACTTCACGTGCATCACGCGTCACGAAGCCAGCGTTCGACAGAGCCGGCTTCAGCGTTGCGTCGTAGTCCATCAGCGCGCGGGTGATGCCGTGGCGAACCGCACCGGCCTGACCCGTTTCACCGCCGCCCGAGACGTTCACCTTGATGTCGAACGTTACAGCGTGGTTCGTGAGTTCCAGCGGCTGGCGCACGATCATCAGCGAGGTTTCGCGCGAGAAGTAGTCGGCGATGGGCTTGCCGTTCACAACGATGTCGCCCTTGCCTGCTTTGATGAAGACACGAGCGACGGCGCTCTTGCGGCGGCCCGTACCGTAGTTCCAGTTACCGATCATGTGGGCTCCCCTTAGATCTCGAGCGCTTTCGGCTGTTGCGCCGAATGCGGATGCGTTGCTTCGGCGTAGACCTTCAGCTTCTTGATCATCGCGTAGCCGAGCGGGCCCTTCGGCAGCATGCCTTTGACCGCCTTCTCGAGCGCACGGCCCGGGAAGCGTTCCTGCATCTTGCCGAACGTCGTCTCATAGATACCGCCCGGGTAGCCCGAGTGGCGATAATACTTCTTGTCTGTGGTCTTGTTGCCCGTGACCTTCAGCTTGCCGGCGTTGATAACGATGATGAAATCACCGGTGTCGACGTGCGGGGTGAACTCAGGCTTGTGCTTGCCGCGAAGACGGCGTGCCACTTCGCTGGCGACACGGCCGAGAACCTTATCCGTCGCGTCAATCACGTACCATTCGCGCGTCACCTCATGGGCTTTTGCGGAAAACGTCTTCATGATCGATCCAAATAAAAATGCTTTGCCCTGTGTTTTTTTCCTGCTTAGGTGTCGCGCATCGAGGCGCTGTGCAGGCTCTCCCTGTTCTTCTCCCGCGGGCATATGCGGAAAAGCCCTGAATTATAAAGGAAATTGCCGCGCCAAGTCAAAACATCCGGCGAAAAGGAAAGACAGACGGCGAAAAAAAGCCCGAACTCGCGGCTCGGGCTTAATCCACCAAAGGAGGAGGGTGGAGGAGACATGCTGAGGTAGACGAACTGCGTCAACCAATGAATGCGATTATATGAGGCCACCTTGTGCAACGCAAGATTATTTGCATGGTGAAATCCGTTTTCATGATGCAAAACGACAACATCCGGCACCTGAATAGGCAAAAACCCTTATAAATCAACCGAAATCTTGGCCTTTTCGTGGACTCGCGAGCTCGGCGAGTAGAACAAAACCCCTGGTTTCGAGAGGGGCATCCGACGCCGACCAGACATGCCGCAGCGCAACACGCAAGGTTTTAGCGAGCATCATGCAGTGTCGCCGTCCCTTCGGGCGGACCTTGAATCGCCGGGCTACAATGCCCATCTCGAATTCAAGCGACACGCGCTGGAGTACAGGCATGGAATGCAAGGTAAGCTGGATGGGGCAGGACGGGATGGCTTTCGCCGCCGAAACGGGCAGCGGCCATCTGGCCATGATGGACGGAGCACCGGAGGGTGGTGGCCGCAATCTCGCGCCGCGTCCAATGGAAATGGTTCTGCTGGGCACGGGCGGCTGCACGGCCTACGACGTCGTGATGATCCTGAAGAAAAGCCGTCAGGAGATCGCCGGCTGCTCGGTCACGCTGAAGGCGGAACGCGCCAGCGAAGACCCGAAGGTCTTCACGAAAATCCACTTCCACTTTACGGTGACGGGCAAGAACCTGAATCCGGCGACAGTCGAACGCGCGATCAACCTGTCGCACGACAAGTACTGCTCGGCTTCGATCATGATCGCCAAAACGGCCGAGTTGACCCACTCGTTCGATATCGTCGCGGTCTGATTCCGCACGACGGGCCCGCAGTAGTGGTCATGCCGCAATGCAAAACGCCGGCGTCGAGATTCGACGCCGGCGTTTTTTGTTCAGGTGGCAAAGCAGGCCGATAAGCCGGATTCTGTGCACGCGCCACGTCCGAAGACGCGACGCGCGTGGCAGCCATTCCTCTAGGCACGCCATTGCTGGCGCGCTCAAGCTTCCTACCCGCAGACGAGACGGGGGCCCCGTCCTGCATCTCGAAGATGCGCGCCTGCCTACTTGGAATTGCTCCGGGTGGAGGTTACCGTGCCGGTCTGCGTCGCCGCAGCCGCGGTGCGCTCTTACCGCACCGTTTCACCCTTACCTGATCCCGGCTTGCGCCGGGCCATCGGCGGTTTGCTTTCTGTTGCCCTGTTCCGCGTGTCACCACGGATGGCCGTTAGCCATCACCCTGCCCTGTGGAGTCCGGACTTTCCTCGCCCTCGTTGGCTTAAAGCCGCGGAGGCCGCGACTGCCTGGCCTGCTTCGCTGGCGGGGATTCTAACACCGGCGTGCCGAACCGCCGGTGCGAGGCGCACAAATAGCGGTGTGGCGAATCAGCGAGCGCGTCGGCCCCGGCGGAATACCGCAACGTCGTCATAGAAAGATGGCGCTTTGTTTGCCGGCCACCAGCCCGGAATGCCGAGAACAGGAAGCGGCGCAAAGACGCGCCCGCCCAGTTGATCGGCCGTTGACAGCGCCAGGCTCACCGCGGCGTCGAGCCACTCGTCGCGCCCGGCGACCGGCCATGTGAAGTACGCTGGCGGCACATCGACGATCCACGCGTGCGCCGTGCATGCCTTGTATGGCGTGATCAGTTTTTCCAGCAATGCGTGACCGAAGCACCGGACTTCGCACGCCGAACCCCATGCCGCGCGACCGGCGACAAACAGCGTCTGCCAGTCGAACGCGCGCAGCGCCGCGTTCAGCGCGGGATCGGCGCAGGCGAACAGCACGGCGTTCTCGTCGAAGAGCGTCAGCGCGTCACGCGTGGCCCCGCGCGTCGGGCCGACGCCCAGTGCGTCGATCGCCGCCGACTGGCGCGCATTCAGCGCCGCCTTGATCCGCGGAAACTGAAACCAGACGAGCGCGTTAAAGAAGTCATGCAGGTTATGGCGGGTCGGCACACAGCCGGTCGATGCGATATGCGCCTCGTAGGCCGAGCCAGCCGGCAGGTCCTCCTGCGCAATGAAAGCGAGGCGCTCGCCAAGGCCCGTCGTCTGGCTGGAATGCCGCGCGTCCTCGTTCATTCCAGCAAGCAGCGCAGCCCCGCTGGCGAGTGCCGCCTGTTGCCAGCGCACGCCGCGCGCGGCGAACTGCGCAAACCACGGCGTCGACCAGTCGATATGCTCGAAACCCGGCTTGACCACCTGGCCACGTGCCTCCGCCCCCGCTGGCGCGGTACCGGCCGAAGGCACATTGCACATGACACCTTCGGCGGTGGCTGCCCGCCCGTCTTCAGAGCACATCGCGCCTCAGACAAGACGCCAGCCAATCGGCTCGCCGCCGCGCAGCGGCACCACCGGCGTATCGCCGACAGCGACCTCGGCCGGCAACGTCCATTGTTCGCGACGCAACGTCACCTTCTCCCCGCTGCGCGGCAGACCATAAAAGTCCGCGCCGAAGAAACTCGCGAACCCTTCAAGCCTGTCGAGCGCGCCAGCCTTGTCGAACGCTTCCGCGTACAGCTCCAGCGCGTGCAGCGCCGTATAACAGCCCGCGCAGCCGCACGCGTGCTCCTTCAATCCTTTCGGATGCGGCGCGCTGTCCGTGCCGAGGAAAAATCGCGGATTGCCCGATGTCGCCGCCTCGACGAGCGCCACGCGATGGGTCTCGCGCTTCAGCACCGGCAGACAGTAGTAGTGCGGGCGAATGCCGCCCTGGAAAATCGCGTTGCGGTTGTACAGCAGATGGTGCGCCGTAATCGTCGCGCCGAGCAGGCCGGGGGGCGCGCCGGCTTCGCGGATGTAGTCGACGGCATCCTTCGTCGTAATGTGTTCGAACACCACCTTGAGCGCCGGGAAAGCGCGACGCACCGGCGTCATCACACGATCGATGAACACCTTCTCGCGATCGAACAGATCGATCGACGAATCCGTCACCTCGCCATGCACAAGAAGCGGCATGCCCGCTTCCTGCATCGCTTCAAGCGTCTTCGCACATTTCATGATGTCCGTGACGCCAGCGTCCGAGTTGGTCGTCGCACCCGCCGGATACAGTTTCACGCCATGCACGAAGCCGCTTTCGCGCGCGCGGCGGATTTCGTCAGCCGGCGTGTTGTCCGTGAGGTACAGCGTCATCAGCGGTTCGAAGTTCACGCCCGCCGGAATCGCGGCGATGATTCGCTGGCGATACGCCTGTGCCTGGGCCGTCGTGGTGACGGGCGGCTTCAGGTTCGGCATGATGATCGCGCGGCCGAACTGACGCGCGGTGTGCGGCAGTACCGCGGCCATCATCTCGCCATCACGCACGTGAAGGTGCCAGTCGTCGGGGCGGGCGAGTGTCAGGGTATCCGGAGAAACGTTGGAAGCAGTCATGGCGAGAGGAATACCGGGCGAAAGTGGCGCTATGGCGCAGTTCAATCGATGTGGGCAAACCGCAACGTTGCGGCCTGAATACCCGTCAATTTGATTGTTTGCCGCTTCTGACCCGGTGATATGCTTGGAAAATCATCATTGTAACGGGTCACCCCGTTCACCCGCCCGGCTTTCCGCACCATGTGCCAACTACTCGGAATGAACTGCGCCGCGCCGACGGACGTCACGTTCTCGTTCACCGGCTTCGCGGCGCGCGGCGGCGTCACCGATCACCACGCGGACGGTTGGGGCATCGCCTTCTTCGAGGACAAGGCCTGCCGCCTCTTCATCGACCACCAATCGTCAGCCACTTCGCCGATTGCCGAGATGGTGAAGCGCTATCCAATCAAGTCGAAGAACACGATCGCGCATATCCGCAAGGCGACGCAAGGTCATATCCTGCTGGAGAACTGCCACCCGTTCATGCGCGAACTGTGGGGCCGTCACTGGATCTTCGCGCACAACGGCGACCTGCAGAACTACCAGCCGTTCCTCACGGGCGTCTATCAACCGGTGGGCACAACGGATAGCGAACTCGCGTTCTGCGCGCTGCTGCAAGGCTTGCGCAAGGCGTTCCCGGGCACGCAGCCACCGCTCGACGAACTGTTCGCCGCGCTCGAGACCTTGACGCGAGAGATCACGCATTTCGGCGTGTTCAACTTCCTGATGTCCAACGGGCAGGCACTGTTCGCGCACTGCTCGACGCGCCTGCACTATCTCGTGCGGCGCTGGCCGTTTTCGACCGCGCACCTGGTCGATGCGGACGTATCGATCGATTTCGCGAAGTACACCACGCCGGAAGACCGCGTCGCGGTGATCGCCACGCAGCCGCTCACGGACAACGAAGTCTGGACGGCGTTCGAACCCGGCGACCTGCTGATGTTCCAGCACGGTGAAGTGATCGGCCGCGCGAACGTGCCGGTGCCGCCGGCGGTGCTCGAAAAGTTGCGCGATCCCGCCAGCGATCCGTCCGCCTCGGCGACCACCATTCGCCAGACAGCCGATGACACGGTCGACCTCGAAGCGGACGACACAGCAGCCTACGAATCCTGACACGCAACACGCGCGCCGCCAATAAAAAAGCCGCTTCGTCCGAAGCGGCTTTGTAATGCTGCGACTTCCAGCGCGAGCGCCCGCAAGACTCAGTGCAGGATCTTCGCCAGAAAATCCTTCGCACGATCCGACTTCGGATTCGCGAAGAACTCTTCCTTGCGGTCGTCCTCAACGATCAGACCTTTGTCCATGAAGATCACGCGATGCGCGACCTTCTTCGCAAAACCCATTTCGTGCGTGACGCACATCATCGTCATGCCTTCCTGCGCGAGTTCGACCATCACGTCGAGTACCTCGTTGATCATCTCGGGATCGAGCGCGGAAGTGGGTTCGTCGAACAGCATCGCGATCGGGTCCATCGACAACGCACGCGCAATCGCCACCCGCTGTTGCTGACCACCCGACAGCTGCCCCGGATACTTGTCCGCATGCGCACGCAGGCCAACGCGATCGAGCAGCTTCAGGCCCTTCGCATTGGCTTCGTCTTTCGAACGGCCGAGCACCTTGATCTGCGCGAGCGTCAGGTTCTCGGTAATCGACAGATGCGGGAACAGCTCGAAGTGCTGGAACACCATGCCGACCTTGGCGCGCAGCTTCGACAGATTCGTCTTTTTGTCGGTGAGCGATTGACCGTCGATCGTGATCTCGCCCTTCTGGAACGGCTCAAGGCCGTTCACCGTCTTGATGAGCGTGGACTTGCCCGAACCCGACGGGCCGCACACCACCACCACTTCGCCTTTTTTCACTTCCGTCGAGCAGTCGGTCAGTACCTGAAACTGTCCATACCACTTCGAAACATTCTTGATGGAGATCATCTTGCGACCTTTTTCTGAAGACCTTTGACAAGGCTCGACGCGAGCACACAAATCACGAAATAGCACGCGCCCGCGAACAGTACCATCTCGACGTTGGTGCCGTCACGATCGCCAATATTCGTGGCCGTACGGAAGAAATCCGCGAGGCTGATCACGTAGACAAGCGACGTATCCTGAAAGAGCACGATGGCCTGCGTCAACAGCAGCGGCACCATCGCGCGAAACGCCTGCGGCAGCACGACGAGGCGCATTGCCTGGCCATAACCCATGCCGAGCGCGAAGGCCGCATTCACCTGCCCGCGCGGCACCGACTGAATCCCGGCGCGGATGATTTCCGAATAGTAAGCTGCCTCGAAGAGCGAGAAAGCGACCATCGCCGACGCCAGACGGATATCGATGTCCGGCGACAGTCCAAGCACGTTCTGCAGCACCTGCGGCACGATCAGGAAGAACCACAGCAGCACCATCACGAGCGGGATCGAGCGGAAAACCGTGACGTAGCCATTCGCGAACCACTGGAACGGCTTGAACGACGACAGCCGCATCATCGCGAGCACGGTACCCCACACGATACCGATGACGATTGCGATCAGCGTGATCTTGAAGGTGACAATGACGCCGGTCCAAAGCGTGGGCATTGCGCCCGGAATACTGCTCCAGTCGAAATGATGCATCACTTGCCTCCGATGTAGCCAGGCAGCCGCGTTTTGCGTTCGATCACACGCATCAGCTGCATCACGACGAGGTTGATGATCACATAGGCGAGCGTCACCGCGATAAACGACTCATATGCCTGCGACGTGTAGTCGACAAGCTGACGCGCCTGGGCGGACAGATCGAGCAGCCCGATTGTCGACGCGACCGCCGAGTTCTTGAAGATGTTCAGAAACTCGGACGTGAGCGGCGGCACGATGATCCGGTACGCGACAGGTAACAGCACATAGCGGTACGTCTGCCATTGCGTGAAGCCCATCGCGAGACCCGCCGCACGCTGGCCACGCGGCAGTGCGTTGATGCCCGAGCGCACCTGCTCGCACACACGCGCGGCGGTGAAAAGCCCAAGGCACACGATCGACGACGAGAAGAACTGCGCATTCGGCGGCAACTGCTTGTACCAGGTGCCGATGGACACCGGCAGCAGTTCCGGTATCACGAGATACCAGATGAAAAACTGAACGATCAGCGGAATGTTGCGAAAAATCGCGACATAGACCGTGCCCGCGCCCGAGAGCCATTTGTTCGGCACCGTGCGCAGCACGCCAAAGAACGATCCAACGACAAGCGCGATCACCCAGGCCGACAGCGACACCGTGATCGTCACCCAGAAGCCGGACAACAGCCAGCCCAGATAGGTGGTCGGCTCGCCGGTCGAAACCGGACTCAGCAGAATGCCCCAGTTCCAGTGATAAGACATGACGAAGACTCCAGCAAAAAGAAACGGAAGAAGCGCGTGGCCCCTTCCGTTTCGTCTGACGCGTTGAATTGACGCGCGAAGCAGCGACGATCAGTCGATTGCCTTGTCGTTCGGGCTCTTGAAGAGCGCCTTGATGTCATCGCTTTCCGGGAAGTTCAGGTTGAGACCCTTCGGCGGAATCGGCGATTCAAACCACTTCTTGTAGATCGCGTCGGCTTCGCCCGAGGTCTGGACCTTCGCGATGGCAGCGTCGACGACCTTCTTGAACTCGGGATCGTTCTTGCGCAGCATACAACCGTACGCTTCATGCGACTGTGGGCTGGCCACGATCACGAAGTCGCCCGGATTGTTCGATTTGGCGCGTTCGCCGGCGAGCAGCGCATCGTCCATCATGAACGCGGCGGCACGGCCCGTCGACAGCGTCAGGAACGACTCGCCGTGGTCCTTCGCGCTGATGATGTTCATGCCCATGTTCTTGTCCTGGTTCATCTTGCGAAGCAGGCGCTCGGACGTGGTGCCGGCCGTGGTTACGACGGTCTTGCCCTTCAGGTCCGTCCAGTCCTTGATGCCCGAATCTTTCTTCGTCATCAGACGGGTGCCGATCACGAAAATCGTGTTCGAGAACGCCACCTGTTGCTGGCGCTCGGCGTTGTTCGTCGTCGATCCGCACTCGAGATCGATCGTGCCATTCTGAACCAGCGGAATGCGGTTTTGCGACGTCACCGGCGTCAGCTTGACCTTCAGATCCGGCATGTTGAGCTTCTGCTTGATGGCATCCACCACCTTCAGCGCGAACTCCTGCGAATAGCCGACGACATTCTGCTTGTCATCATAGTAAGAAAAAGGAATCGACGATTCGCGGTGCCCCAGCGAAATCACGCCCGTATCCTTGATTTTCTTCAGGGTGCCCGCGTCCTGCGCGTGCGCGCCAACGGCAAACAGACCCAGTGTCGCGAGAAGCAGCGCAGCTTTTTTAATCTTCATGTTGTGAACTCCTTGGCAAGAACCGGCGCCAGTTTAACAAGGTAACCATTCTGAAAGTAATGCCTGTTAACCATGTTTTAGCGTATCTGATGCGTGCACCCAACACCCTTTTACGCCGCACGCAGGCGAAAGCGGGCGGCATCTTTCAATGCCGCCCGCTTTCATGATGTCACCTGGTGCGATTTACAGCCTGAAAACCTGTCGCTCAGGGGTACAGGCCGCGCATTTCCCGCGCCTGCAGGATCCGCTTACATGCGACGATGAACGCAGCCGTACGCACCGAAACGTTCTGTTCGCTCGACACCTGCCACACCGCCGCAAATGCTTCGCGCATCACGCGCTCGAGGCGCTGGTTGATCTCGTCTTCGGTCCAGAAGAAGCTCGAGAAATCCTGCACCCATTCGAAGTACGACACCGTGACGCCGCCCGCATTCGCGACCACGTCCGGAATCACGAGGATGCCCTTGTCATGGAGGATGTCGTCGGCCGCGGTCGTGGTCGGGCCGTTCGCGCCTTCGACGATGATCTTCGTACGGATTTTCGACGCGTTCTTCTCGGTGATCTGGTTTTCGAGCGCGGCCGGAATCAGGATGTCCGACTCGATGCCCCAGAAATCTTCGTTTGCGATCGTGTCGGCTTCGGGGTAACCGCCCACGCCGCCCGTCTTCGCGACGTGTTCGAGGAGCGCCCCGGCGTCGATGCCCGACGACCTGTAAAGCGTTCCCGTGTGATCCTGCACGGCGACGACCTTCGCGCCCGCCTCCTGGAACAGGCGCGCCGCGATCCCGCCGACGTTGCCGAAGCCCTGCACGGCGATACGTGCGCCTTCGATGTCGAAGCCGATCCGGCGTGCCGCTTCGCAACCGACCACGAACACGCCGCGGCCCGTCGCTTCACGACGGCCGAGCGAACCGCCGAGCGTGATCGGCTTGCCGGTCACGACACCCGTGGCCGTCTGGCCCTGGTTCATCGAGTACGTGTCCATCATCCACGCCATGATCTGCTCGTTCGTGTTCACGTCCGGCGCGGGGATATCGGTGTTCGGCCCGATGATGATGCCGATTTCGCTGGTGTAGCGGCGCGTCACGCGCTCCAGTTCGCCACGCGAAAGCTTGCGCGGATCGAGACGGATGCCGCCTTTCGCGCCGCCGTACGGCACGTTGACCGCCGCGTTCTTGACCGACATCCACGCGGACAGCGCCATCACTTCCGACAGTGTCACGTCCTGGTGATAACGCACACCGCCCTTGCCCGGACCACGCGAAACGTTGTGCTGCACGCGATAGCCTTCGAAGTGAGCGACCGTGCCGTTATCGAGTTCGATAGGCACATCGACGATCAGAATCCGCTTTGGCCGCTTCAGGGTTTCGAGCCAGCGCGACAGCGAACCGAGATAGGGCGCTACGCGGTCGACCTGACGAAGATAGTTGCCCCAGGGGCCAAGATCGTCGCTATGCAGGTAGGACGGGATGGATTGCGAGGATGCTGCGGACTGCGGTTGAGATGACATGAACGCTCCGGCGTCGATCGGAATGACGCCATTGTCGAAAAACGCTCAGGCTAAATCCAATGCCGTTTGATCATCCCGTTATGTTTTTCTTGCATAACGTTTAAAAAACGAAAAAGTGTGTCGCATGGATGCGTGGTAGCCACCTGCAGGAAGCAGGCGCCTGGCCGGACGCAACGCGGCGACTTACTGCGATCCCTGCGCAAGCTCCGCTGTGACGATGTCCCACAGCTGCCGCACCAGCACCTGGCGAGGATCGTCGCCCTGCGCCGCGAGCTTGTCCCGGTACAGGCGAATCTCCATCGTCAGCGAGAACTGCCCCTGTGGGACGCCCCGCGATGCGCGATCGAGGCGGATCAGATGACCTTCCGCGACGGCGTCCTCGACCGCGCTATGCGGCAGGAAGGCAAGCCCGTGGCCAGCGAGCGCCATTGCTTTCAATCCTTCGGCCATGTCCGTTTCGTAGACACGATCAAGGTACAGGCGGGCCGGCGCATTCGCGATGATCACCTCGGTCATGCGCCCGAGGTACGCGTTCGGCGTGTACGACAGATAGGGCGCGGGGGCGTCGGGCGTGCCGGGTAGCGTGTGCCGGGGCCGCCCGGCGCGGCCCGGCGCCGAGAACGGACTGATTTCCTCGACGCCGAGCGTCAGCATGTCGTAGCGCGCCGGATCGAGCGCCACCGGATGACTCGGATGGTGATAACCCATCACCAGATCGCAGCCACCTTCCACCAGCGAAAGCACCGCATCGTGCACGTTCAGTGCGCGCAGCCGCGTGTGCACGGAGCCCAGCCTGGCCTCGATACGCTGCAACCACTTCGGAAAATATGTCAGCGACAAGGTATGCGGCACCGCGAATTCGATCGTCGCGGCGGGCGTCGCGGTGTGGCCGCGCAACAGCGTGCGCGCTTCGTGGAACTGCGACAGCATCGCGAGCGCCTGCTCGTAGAACACCTGTCCGGCGGAAGTCAGGCGCGTCGGATAGACCGAACGATCGATCAGTTCCGTGCCCAGCCACGCCTCGAGCGCCTGGATCCGGCGCGAAAAGGCGGGTTGCGTCACGTGCCGCAACTCAGCCGAGCGGCTGAAACTGCGGGTTTCCGCCAGCGAGACGAAGTCTTCGAGCCATTTCAGTTCCATGCGGACTCTGCCGGTGAGCGGCGAAAGAGGAAAAAGAACTCAGCATTCTAGCGGCGTAGCGTTGGGTCGTGCCCTTCGAAAGGCACCCCTGCGCGCCAGTGGTAAAATTCCGGGTTACTCCGCTTTCTGATCCTCACCTTCCGTCCCCGCCCCCATCATGTCCGACACCCGCCCCGACACCCTCTTCGCCCTGACCGCGCTCTCTCCGCTCGACGGCCGCTATGCCGCGAAAACCGAAGCGCTGCGCGACTGGCTCTCGGAAGCCGCCTTCATGCGCCATCGCGTGATGGTCGAAATTCATTGGCTGATCGCCCTGTCGCGCGCCGGTTTCGCCGAGGTGCCGCGTTTTTCCGATGCGTCGGAGCAGTTCCTGCTGCAACTCGTCGAGCGCTTCACCGCGCACGACGCGGCACGTATCAAGGACATCGAACGCGTCACGAACCATGACGTGAAGGCGGTCGAATACTGGCTCAAGGAATCGGTGAAGGGTCAGCCGGAACTCGAACGTGCGAGCGAATTCATCCATTTCGCCTGCACGTCTGAAGACATCAACAACACGTCGCACGGCCTGATGCTGGCCGGCGCGCGCGAACACGTGATCATTCCGGCGCTGCGCTCGGTGCACGCGCGCCTCGTCGCACTCGCCCACGCGCAGGCTGCGCAGCCGATGCTGTCGCGCACGCACGGCCAGCCGGCCAGCCCGACGACGCTCGGCAAGGAAATCGCCAACGTCGCGGCGCGCCTCGAACGCGCGATCGAACGCATCGCGAAGGTCGAACTGCTCGGCAAGATGAACGGTGCGGTCGGCAACTTCAACGCCCACCTTTCGGCGTATCCGGAATTCGACTGGGAAGCGTTCTCGCGCGAAGTGGTCCAACAGCGTCTGAAGCTCACGTTCAATCCGTACACGATCCAGATCGAACCGCACGACTATATGGCCGAGCTGTTCGATGCCGTGTCGCGCGCGAACACGATCCTGCTCGACCTCGACCGCGACGTGTGGGGCTACATCTCGGTCGGCTACTTCAAACAGCGGACGAAGGCCGGTGAAATCGGTTCGTCGACGATGCCGCACAAGGTCAACCCGATCGACTTCGAGAACTCGGAAGGCAACCTCGGCCTCGCCAACGCAACGCTGCGTCACCTCGCCGACAAGCTGCCGATCTCGCGCTGGCAGCGCGACCTGACGGACTCGACGGTGCTGCGCAACATCGGCGTCGCGTTCGGCTATTCGCTGCTCGCGTATGACTCGCTGATCCGCGGCCTCGACAAGCTCGAAGTGAACGCGCAGCGTCTGAACGAAGATCTCGACAACTGCTGGGAAGTGCTGGCTGAGCCGGTGCAAACCGTCATGCGCCGTTACGGCATCGAGAACCCCTACGAACAGCTGAAGGAACTGACGCGCGGCAAGGGCATTACCCGTGAAGGCCTGCAGGCTTTCATCAAAGGCCTCGCCATTCCGGCCGACGCGAAGGAGCGCCTGCTCGCGATGACCCCCGCCTCGTACGTCGGCAAGGCGGTGGAACTGGCGAAGCGGATCGCATAAAGCGCGGTTCTCCGCTTCATGCCGGAATAGAAAAGGCGCTCCGTGGAGCGCCTTTTTTTGCGTGCTGTGCTGCCCGAAGACACAGGCGTCAATCAACGCGCCTGAATCTGCTTCAGCACGTCATCGACGATTTCTTCCGGCGACAGTTCGATACTGACGGTGATCGCTTCGTCCGCAGCCGGCTCTTCGAGCGTGTCGAGCTGGCTTTGCAGGAGCGACGGATCGAAGAAATGCCCGGTGCGCGTCTGCAGCCGCTCATGCAGCACTTCGCGCGACCCTTTCAGGTAGACGAAGCACACATCCCTGTCGCCCGCGCGCAGGATGTCGCGATACGAACGCTTCAGCGATGAGCACGTAAACACCGCCGTGCGCCCGGCCTGCTGTTCTTTCTCGATCGCCGCGCGAATCGTTCGCAGCCACGGCCAGCGGTCCTCGTCTGTCAAGGGAATGCCGTGATGCATTTTTTCCTTGTTGGCTTCGCTGTGAAACGCGTCGCCATCGGTAAAGTCGCACTTCAGCTTCTCCGCCAGCATTTCGCCAATCAGCGTCTTGCCCGCGCCCGACACACCCATCGCTATCAGAATCATCAGATACTCCTTACAGGACCGCCGCCAGCGCGAAGGTCAAACCCAAGCCCATCACCGAAATGATCGTTTCGCACAGCGACCACGTCTTGAACGTCTGCACCACGGTCATGCCGAAATATTCCTTGATCAGCCAGAAGCCGCCGTCGTTCACGTGCGAGAAGATCAGCGAACCGGAGCCTGTCGCGAGCACCAGCAGTTCCGGCTTCACCTGCGTACCCGCCGCGGCTGCAATCGGCGCAACGATGCCGCAGGCCGTCGTCATGGCGACCGTCGCCGAACCCGTTGCGAGGCGGATCAGCGCAGCGACAAACCAGCCGAGCAGAAGCGGCGAAAGATGGGCCGCAGTCGCCGTATCGACGATCTGCTTCGAGATGCCGCTATCCAGCAGCACGCGGCCAAAGCCGCCGCCCGCACCGACGATCAGCGTGATGCCGGCGATCGGCGCCAGACACTCGCCGCAGAACTTCTGGATCTGCTCGCGATTGAAGCCGCGCTTCGCGCCGAAGGTCCAGAAGCTGACCAGCACCGAGATCAGCAGCGCGACGTCCGACGTGCCGACGAATCGCAGCAGGTCGTTCGGCAACGTCTTCGGTGCGAACAGCAGATCGGCCCAGCTGCCGATCAGCATCAGCAGCACCGGCAACAGAATCGTGAAGAGCGTGATGCCGAAGCTCGGAAGCTCGCGCTTCTTCTCGCCTTGTACCTCGCTCGAACCGATGAACTGCGCGGCAAGCGGGTTATTCTCCGGCAGCTGGATAGAGCGATGGATCAACAGCGCGAACAGCGGACCGGCGACAATCGCAGTCGGAACCCCGACGATCAGACCATACGCAATCGTCTTGCCGATATCCGCGTGATAGGCCTGCACCGCGAGCAATGCGGCCGGGTGCGGCGGAATCAGACCATGCACGACCGACAGCCCCGCGACCATCGGCAGCCCCACCAGCAGCAGCGATTTACCTGTGCGCTTCGCGACGTTGAACGCAATCGGAATCAGCAGCACGAAGCCGACTTCAAAAAATACCGGCAGGCCGACGATGATGGCGACAAACATCATCGCCCAGTGAATGTTCTTTTCGCCGAACCAGTTGATGAGGGTGGTGGCGACGCGCTCCGCGCCGCCTGATTCGGCCATCATCTTGCCGAGCATGGTCCCCAGACCCACGACGATCGCGATGTGACCGAGCGTATTGCCGTTGCCGGTTTCGAACGACTTGACGATCGTGTTCATCGGCATGCCGACGGCAAGGCCCAGCAGCAGCGAAACGATGATCAGAACGAGAAATGGATAAACCTTGAAACGCGTGATCATCAGGATCAGCGCCGCGATGGCGATCACCGCGTAAATCAGCAGCATGCTGCCGTGGACAGCTTCCATGAAGCTCCTCCTTGGTGTTATTCGAATGGATGCAACACGTGGCCGACATCCTGATTTGCGACCTTACTCGGTGCCGGTCGAGCCGGCCGTCCGCGCGGACGGCTGGATTTTACTGTCTGTTTTCGTTGTCCGTACTGGACTTTAGTAGATGACTCGCGTGACAGGGTGACCAGGACGCAAAAAAGAAGCCTCGCCGAGGCCGCCATGAAGGCCGGTTCAGCGAGGCTTCTTCGATGAAACCCGCGTCGACCCGTGGACTACTGCACGCGTAGGGTGCGGCGCGCCATCTGGTGCGCTGGTGTAGCGTTGCATTCCGTCTGGAACTTAGGCGGCTGTTCGCGCGAATGATCTTTTGCAGGATATCGCGAGCGTTCCTGGTCCAGATGAACGCCTTGGGATGGGTATTGTGGTGAGCGATGTATTCGTCGATTGCCTTGACCAACTCAGGAACGCTGGTGAATACGCCACGACGCAGGCGCCCGGTCGTGATATCGCGGCCATTGAGTCAAACCCTCAGCACTCCGGGCCAATGTCGGCGCTGATCGAGCACCGCCAAATAAATCGTCAGACAAAAAAGATTAAATTTCCCACAAACCTTTGCGTCACTCAAGAAACCTCATCGTCGGGTCGTTATATCACCTAGATGGCATTCACTGCCGCGGTCGACCGAGGTCGTCAGTTCTGAGAGAAAAGCCAGGCATTACCTTTCATTTTGTTTCACTCAGGGCGACCGGGGACGAAAAGTATGAATATCAAGCAGATGTCCGTTAGGGCAAAGCTGTACGGCGCATTTGCCAGCCTCACCACGGTTGTTCTGGTGGTGTCTGGCCTGTCGTTGAATGCGTTGAACAGCGCTAATGCCCATTTTTCCAGTTTCGTTTCCGGAATCAATGCCCGCGCACAGCTATCCCAGACTGTTCGCACGGCCGTAGACCGGCGTGCCATTGCGGCACGCAACATGGCGCTGGTGACGAAGCCGGAGGACTTCGCCGCCGAAAAGGCCGCCGAGGCCGAGGCGCAGCAGGACGTGGAGGCACGGCTTGCGAAACTGAACGCGATGATGGCGAGCAGTCCGGATGTCACTGATCAGGCCCGCAACCTCGTGCAGGAGATCAACCGGATCGAGGGCTTGTATGGTCCTGTCGCGCGGGCGATCGTGGAACTCGCCGTTGCCGGCAAACGCGACGAAGCCGTCGCAAAGATTAATAACGATTGCAGGCCGTTGCTGGCGGCGCTGATCAAAGCCACGAACGACTACCAGAGCTACACGCGGGATCGTGCCGATCTGCTGGTCCGGCAGTCATATGAACAGTACGAGGTGCAGCGCAATCTGCTGCTTGGAATCTGTCTGGCGGCGATTGTGCTGTCTGCTCTGGCCGGCACTCTGATCACCCGCGGCATTCTGCGCGCGCTCGGTGCGGAGCCTGCTGAGCTTGGCCGGGTGGCGCAGCGCGTCGCCGGCGGCGATCTGAGCAGCGTACCAGGGGCAACTTCGGCGCCTTCAGGCAGCGTGCTTGCTTCGATGGGACAGATGCAGGGAAGCCTCGTGGAACTGATTGGCCGGGTTCACAAAGCGGCCGACAGCATTGCCACCGGTTCGAGCCAGATTGCGTCGGGTAATGTCGATCTGTCTTCCCGCACAGAAGAGCAGGCGTCGTCACTTCAGGAAACGGCCTCCAGCATGGAGGAATTGACGTCGACCGTGAAGCAGAACGCGGAGAACGCTCAGCAGGCCAGGGCGCTGTCGGCCAACGCGTCGGACGTGGCCATGAAAGGCAATCATGTGGTCGGCCAGGTGGTCGAAACGATGGGCCAGATCACCGCAAGCTCGAGCCGTATCGCAGAGATCACGGGGATCATCGAAGGTATTGCGTTCCAGACCAACATCCTTGCACTGAATGCGGCCGTGGAAGCCGCTCGCGCCGGCGAGGAAGGCCGTGGGTTCGCTGTGGTCGCCAGCGAAGTGCGCAATCTTGCGCAGCGTTCGTCCAGCGCGGCGAAGGAGATCAAGGAACTGATCGCCCAATCGGTGAACCAGATCCAGGCTGGCTCTTCACTGGCGACCGAGGCGGGCGCGACGATGTCGGAAGTGACCCAGGCGGTCGCGCGCGTGACCGACATCATGGGCGAGATCGCAGCGGCGTCGACCGAACAGAGCCGCGGCATAGAGCAGGTCAATCAGGCGATCACGCAGATGGACACCGTGACCCAGCAGAACGCGGCGCTGGTCGAGGAAGCGACCGCGGCATCGAAGTCGCTCGAAGATCAGGGGCGGCACCTGACCGAAGCGGTTGCGCAGTTCCGGCTCGACCAGGCCACCCCGCTGCACCGGCGCGATACAGCTGCGGTCGCCACGCCAGCTGAAAATGGCACGCGTGCCGGCAATCGTGCAGGTGCGCGCGCCCCGTTGATGCGGACGCCGAAAGCAGCGCACGCTCCGTTGAGTGCCACGGGCAGCGATGGCTGGGATAGGTTCTAAATCAGATTCAGATTCAGATTCAGGGCCCACAAGGAGCGCCGTTTGGCCGAGCCAAACGGCCCGAACGAAGTCCCCTTGGGGGACAGGCGCTGCCTAACTAACGGCGCACTGCGAGCGGAAAAGCACGTTCGCAAGTCCGTTCGCCATTAGCGTGAACAGGCCCTGGATGACGCACAACCCTGCGCAAAGGCAGCGCGCGACGCGCCGCATCAATGTGCCGGCGCTGCCAGCTGGCTGGCCGCACGGGCGAGGCGCGTGATTTCGTCCCAGTTCTGCGCGGCGAGCGCCGCCTTCGGCGTAAGCCATGAACCGCCGACGCACACCACGTTCGGCAACGCGAGGAAATTCGGCGCCGTTTCGGCGGTAATGCCGCCCGTCGGGCAGAACTTCAGCGTCGGGAACGGCCCGCCGAACGCCTGCAGCATCGGCACGCCGCCGGCCTGCTGCGCCGGGAAAAACTTGACGATCTCGTAGCCGAGTTCCAGCGCGGCAATGATGTCGGTCGGCGTCATCACGCCGGGCAAGAGCGGCAGGCCCGCGTCCTGCGCGGCCTGGTGCATTTCCTTCGTCAGGCCCGGCGACACGCCGAACGTCGCGCCTGCCTTCTTCGCCAGCGCGCACTGCTCCGGCCTCGTTATCGTGCCGACGCCTACGACGATATCTTCCGCCAGCTGGCTCGCACGTTCGATCGCCTTCAGGCCCGCTTCGGTACGCAGCGTGATTTCGAGCACCTTGACGCCACCCGCATGCAGCGCACGCGACACGTTTTCGCCCTGCTCGACCGAATCGAACGCCAGCACCGGAATGACCGGGCCGAGGCGCACGATTTCGCTTACTGTCCTTGCTGTCATGTTCAGACTCCCTGTTTCTGCAACTCGTGGCTGGTGTGAATCTCGCCCACCATCGGGCCGAATACCGATGCGCCCTGCTCCGCGGGTGCTGCTGCCGCACGGAAGACGCCGAATAGCTCGCGGCCGAAGCCGAATTCGTTTTCCGCCTGATGCGCGGGTTGCGCGACCGTGCGCGCAGCCCACCCGGCTGCGTCGATCTCGATATCGAGCACACCGGCTTCCGCATCGATCACGATCATGTCGCCCGTCTGCACCTTGCCGATCGGGCCCTGCAACAGCGCTTCCGGCGAGATATGGATGACTGCCGGCACCTTGCCTGAAGCCCCCGACATACGTCCATCGGTAACCAGCGCAACGTGGAAACCCTGATCCTGCAACACGCCGAGGAGCGGCGTCAAACGATGCAGTTCAGGCATGCCGTTTGCGCGTGCCCCCTGGAAACGTACGACGGCAACGAAATCGCGCTTCAGCTCGCCGTTGTCGAACGCTTCCTGCACGGCTTCCTGCGAGTCGAATACGATCGCCGGCGCCTTCACCTTGCGATGCTGCGCCGCAACCGCCGAAATCTTGATGACCCCGCGGCCGAGCTTGCCCTGCATCAGGCGAAGGCCGCCATCAGGCTGGAACGGTTCCTTGATGCTGCGCAGCACGGCAGTGTCGTGGCTGTTCGCAGCGCCAGGCACCCACGTGAGCTTGCCGTCGATCAGCTTCGGCTCTTCGGTGTAGTGCGAGAGGCCCTTGCCGGCAACCGTATTCACGTCTTCGTGCAGCAGGCCGCCTTCGAGCATGTTGCGGATCAGGAACGCCATGCCACCGGCTGCGTGATAGTGATTCACGTCGGCCTTGCCGTTCGGATAGATCTTCGCGAGGAGCGGCACGGCTTGCGACAGCGTGTCGAAGTCGTCCCAGTCGATCACGATGCCGGCCGCGCGGGCGATCGCGACCAGATGCAGCGTATGGTTCGTCGAGCCGCCGGTCGCGAGCAGCGCGGCGACGCCGTTGACAATGGCTTTCTCGTCGATCACGTGGCCGATCGGCGTGTAGTTGCCGCGCTCCGCCGTCAGATCGAGCACGCGGCGCGCCGCCTGTGCCGTCAGCGCATCGCGCAGCGGCGTGTGCGGATGCACGAATGCCGAGCCAGGCAGATGCAGGCCCATCACTTCCATCAGCATCTGGTTGCTGTTTGCCGTGCCGTAGAACGTGCAGGTGCCGTGGCCGTGATACGCGGCAGCCTCGGCTTCGAGCAGGTCGTCGCGCTCGCACTGGCCGGTTGCGAAGCGCTGGCGGATCTTCGCCTTGTCGTCGTTCGACAGGCCGCTCGTCATCGGGCCGGCGGGCACGAAGATCGTCGGCAGATGGCCGAACTGCAGCGCGCCGATCAGCAAGCCCGGCACGATCTTGTCGCACACGCCCAGGCACAGCGCCGCGTCGAACATGTTGTGCGTGAGCGCCACCGCCGTGCTCATCGCGATCACTTCGCGCGAGAACAGCGACAGTTCCATACCCGGGTTGCCCTGTGTCACGCCATCGCACATGGCCGGCACGCCGCCCGCGAATTGCGCGACGCCGCCGTTCTCGCGCGCAGCGGCCTTGATGATGTCGGGGAAATTCTTGTACGGCGCATGAGCCGAGAGCATCTCGTTGTACGACGAGACGATGCCGATGTTCGGCTCGCGGATCGTCTTGATCGCCAGCTTTTCCTTGCCTTCGAGCCCGGCGAAGCCATGGGCGAGGTTCGCGCACGACAGCGCGCCGCGCGCCGGAAACCGGCCCTGCGCACGGTCGATGTGCGCCAGATAGGCCGCGCGGGTGGGCTTGCTGCGTTCGATCACGCGCTGCGTGACCTTGATGAGTTGCGGATGCGGGGAAACCATCGAAGCTCCTTCGTCGCTGGCAGGGCGAGCACGCGCGCGGCGCCAGATTTGATATCGCGGGGGACGGCCTTGGCAGCCGACATCGTGATATTAGTAGAAAAACTACACGACTGCAATGTCCAGAACCCCGCCTACTCATCCTGCTCGAATCTGGCTGGTAACGCCTCTACGCTGGCTTCCCGACCGTAAACACAAAAACCCAGGGAATATACCTACCGCGATCAATGTAGTTTTTGTACATTCCTGTACGATCGGATATAGTCCACGCATTCTTCAGCATAGTGCGAGTTTTCCGATGATGCTGTCCCAAATGGAAGCCATGCGCGACCAGCTGCGCCCTTCCGAGCGGAAGCTGGCCGATTACGTGATCGAGGCGCCGCGCGAGGTGCTCGATCTGTCAATGACCGAAGTGGCGGCACGCGCAGGGGTGAGCCAGCCGACGATCGCGCGCTTCTGTCACGCGCTCGGCTTTTCAGGCTTCCGGGAGTTCAAGATCCGGCTCGCCCAAGGCATCGCAGCCGAAGTCCCGGCTGTGTATCGCGACGTGCGCCCCGACGAACCCACGCCCGGCGTGGCGGCAAAAGTACTCGACCGGACGATCGGCGCGCTGATTCAGGTCCGCAACAACCTGTCGTCGGACAGCGTCGCGGCGGCGATTGCGTTGCTTGCCGGGGCGCGCCGCATCGAGTTCTATGGCGCGGGAGGTTCCGGCGTCGCGGCGCTCGACGTGCAACACAAATTTTTCCGCCTCGGGATGCCGAGCGTTGCCTATTCGGACCCGCACACGTTCCTGATGTCGGCCGCGCTACTGGGCAAGGGCGACGTGGTGGTCGCGATTTCGAACACCGGGCGCACGCGCGATATCGTCGAGGCGGCGAAATCGGCGCTCGCGGCGGGTGCACAGGTGATCGCGATCACGCATGGCAATTCGCCGCTCGCGCGCGTCGCCACCGTCGGGCTCTTTGCGAACGTGGATGAGGACACCGATATCTTTTCGCCGATGACCTCGCGCGTATCGCATCTCGCGATCGGCGACATTCTGGCGGTGGGCGTGGCGCTCAAGCTGGGGCCGGACCTTGTCGGCAAGCTGGCGCAGGCGAAGGATGTGCTGCGGCGCCGGCGGATTGAAGACGCGCCTGCGGGCGCGGGTGCGGAGAAAAAGGGAACGGGCGCGTTGAAGCGTTGATCAGAACGGCTTGATCACCACGAGCGCGACCGCGGCCAGCATGCCGAGCACCGGGAGTTCGTTGAACATCCGGTACCACTTGTCCGAGCGCCTGTTCTGACCACGCTCGAAGGTCTTGAGCAGCTTGCCGCAGTAAGCGTGATACACGATGAGCAGCAGCACCACGCCGACCTTCGCGTGAATCCAGCCCTGGCCCTGGCCGATGCCGACTCCGAGCCACAACCACAGACCGCATGCGAGCGCCGGCACGGCGATGAAGGTCATGAAGCGAAACAGCTTGCGCGCCATGATGAGCAGCCTGCTCACTGCGGCAGGCTCCGTTTCCATCGCCAGATTGACGAAGATGCGCGGCAGATAAAACAGTCCGGCAAACCAGGCAGCAATCAGAACAATGTGAAACGTCTTCACCCAGAGCATCGGCGGTCCTCGTGCGAATTGTTGATGTTGTTAGGGCCTGTTCACGCTAATAACGGGCTTGCGAACGTGCCTTTCCGCCCGCAGTGCAAGGAGGAAGGAGCGCCGTTTGGCCGAGCCAAACAAGCGATGCCCGACGCCGCAATGCGGGCGGAAAGGCACGTTCCCCTGATTAAAAAAACTTTCGCGGGGCTGGCCGCCAGAAGGGCCCGTTATTAGCGTGAACAGGCCCTAGCGTGACGCTTCGCGCTTATTGACGGCCTTCCCCGTGCCCCAGCACGACGTACTTCATCGACGTCAGTCCTTCCAGACCGACCGGCCCGCGCGCGTGCAGCTTGTCGTTCGAAATGCCGATTTCCGCGCCGAGGCCGAATTCGAAGCCGTCAGCGAAACGCGTCGATGCGTTGACCATCACGCTCGCCGAATCGACTTCGCGCAGGAAGCGCATGGCGCGGTCGTGGTCTTCGGTGACGATCGCGTCCGTGTGCGCTGAACTGTAGGTGTTGATGTGCTCGATCGCCATGTCGATGCCGTCCACCACCTTGATCGCCAGCACCGGCGCGAGATATTCGGTGCGCCAGTCTTCTTCGGTCGCATCGACGAGCGGGCCGACCCCTGCCGCTTCGAGCACCGCGCGCGCCGCCGGATCGACGCGCAATTCGACTTCCTTGCTGCGATACAGCTTGCCGAGCGGCGGCAGCACTGCATGCGCGACGCCACGCGCGACGAGCAGCGTTTCCATCGTGTTGCAGGTGCCGTACCGATGCGTCTTCGCGTTGTCGCAGACGGTGAGCGCCTTCGTCAGATCCGCGCGGTCGTCGACGTACACATGGCAGATGCCGTCGAGATGCTTGATCATCGGCACGCGCGCATCTTCCATCAGGCGCGCGATCAGGCTCTTGCCGCCCCGCGGCACGATCACGTCGACGTATTCGGTCATCGTGATCAACGCGCCAACCGCCGCGCGATCGCGCGTCTCGACAACCTGAACGGCGTCCTGCGGCAAACCGGCGGCTTCCAGCCCTTCGCCGATCAGCTTCGACAGTGCCGTATTGCATTCGAGTGCTTCCGAGCCGCCGCGCAGGATCGTCGCGTTGCCGGACTTCAGGCACAACGCGGCCGCATCGATCGTCACATTCGGACGCGATTCGTAGATGATGCCGATCACGCCGAGCGGCACGCGCATCTGCCCGACCTGGATGCCGCTCGGGCGGTACTTCAGGTTGCTGATCTCACCGATCGGATCCGGCAGCGCCGCGACCTGCCGCAGGCCTTCGACCATCGTCTTCAACGCCTTGTCGGACAGCGTCAAACGGTCGATAAAGGCTGCGTCGAGGCCTTTATCGCGCGCCCGTGCGACGTCGCGCGCGTTCGCTTCCTGGAGCGTCGCCGCGTCGCGTTCGATTGCGCGCGCGACCGCTTCGAGCGCGGCGTTCTTCGCCGCCGTCGAGGCTCGCGCCATCGCGCGCGATGCGTGACGCGCGCGGCGGCCGAGGTCGGTCATGTACTGGTCGATATCCATCTTGATTCTCGTGATGTCGCGCCTGATTCACGCGCGGCGGACAGGCAGGATTAGCGGAAGTAAGCGTCGATTGTAAGTCGGGTGCGGCGGCTTTGCTTGTCTGGGGCTTGGTCGCGTCGGCTCTGGTTCATTGCGAGCGGGCGGGGGCGTCAATACGACGATCTTTCCGGCACCGGCTAACGTGCTGCAAAACCGCCTTGCCTGGCGCACATAGCTTCGCCGCTTCAGGAACTACGCCGGCACGCGCCGCGGACGCTTCAGGCTGGCCGCCGTGCTGGCCTCGCGGGCGCAACAGCTGCGGACTTCGCTGGCGAGGCGACGGTCATGGCCAGCTCGAACAGTCCGCTCCATGGATCGGGTGGCGGATCATGCCGATGGTTGCCTGGTGTCCCGCCGGACAAGCCCTTCACCTGGCGATCGAGCCGCGCGGCGAGCGCCAGCCCCTTTTCGAGCGCAGCCTCGGTCACGCGCGAAAGTGCCGGCCCGACGAGGCGCTCGCGCGGCCCCCAGACCCGGTTCTCACGCAGCAGGATCGCAAGCGGCTTGCCCGCTGCGACACCGCGCTTGATGCGCAGCAGCGTGCGCACTTCCTCGACCACCGCCCACAGTACCAGCACCGCGGCTTCGCCTTCGCCACGCAGACCGTCGAGCATCCGCGAAAGCCGGCCGACATCGCCCGCGAGCATCGCTTCGTTCAGCTTGAACACGTCGTAGCGCGCGACGTTCAGCACGGCATCCTGGATCTGCTCGAAACTCAATACGCCTTGGGGATACAGCAGCCCCAGTTTCTGGATTTCCTGGTGTGCCGCGAGCAGATTGCCCTCCACACGCTCGGCGATGAACTGCAATGCGCGCCGCCCTTCTTCGCCAGCCGCGACACGCTGGCCCTGCTGGGCGAGCCGCTGGCCAACCCAGTTCGGCAACTGCGCGCGTTCGACCGGATCGATCTTCAGTGCGACACCGGCATCGCCCAGCGCGGTGAACCACGCCGCCTTCTGCGTGGCCGCATCGAGGCGAGGCAACGTGATGAGCGTCAGCACATCGGGATTCGCGGCTGCGGCGAGCGTTCTCAGGGCGTCCGCGCCTTCCTTGCCTGGCTTGCCCGATGGAATCCGCAATTCGACCAGTTGACGGTCGCCGAACAGCGACATCGACTGGCTCGCGCCAAGCAGCGAACTCCAGTCGAAACCGCGCTCGACGGTGAACACCGAGCGGTCGGTAAAGCCCGCCGCGCGCGCGGTCGCACGAATGCGGTCGCACGCTTCCTGCGCGAGCAGATGCTCGTCGCCGTACACGACGTACAGGCCGGCGAGCCCTTTCGCGAGATGCGGTTCGAGCGCGTCAAGTCGCAGTTGCATGATTACGGATAAACGTAGTGAACATGTTGTCGCGCGACGCTCACAGCGGCGGCGGCGGCAACGGTGCGCGCGGCGCGACGGCTGGGACCTGTTCGCCCGGCCCCGGATGCAGCGAGCGCACAACGGCCAGGCGCCGCGTCAGCTGGTCGACCGCATCGTTCTGCATGTCGGCGAACAGCAACTCCGATTCCGCGGACTTGGCCAGCGAGAACTGGTCGCTATACGTCATTGCGCGGTTCAACGAGATCGCGCTGGGAGGAATCAGCAACGTGCCGTCCGCCCCGGTGAGCGTGTAGTTCAGCGAGTAGTTCAACTGGTACTCGGCGACGACACCGAACGAATTCAGCGTCAATGTACTCGTGCCGCGCGCCTCGGAGATATGCAGCACCGCGTCCGCGTAGGTTGGCACATTGACGATCACCGTATCGCTGCCGCCTTCGATCTGCCGGGTAAGGCGTGCAACGAACGGCGGCGGTGCACCCGCGATGGCGAGACGCTTGAACGCGTAGTCCTGCTGGCCGCGCAGCTGAAAGCCGCACGCGGACAACATCATCACGCCACACGCAAGCGTCAAAAACGTTCTGCGAGTCACATTGGCTCCTGATTCTTCAACAAGCGCAGGATGCTGTCGCTCGACGCGTCGGCCTCCTGCACACTCCCGTCTGCTATTGCGTAGTTGCGCCTGGCTCTGTCGCCAGCGTCAAACGACAACATTCACGAGACGCCCCGGCACGACGATGATCTTCTTCGGCGTCTTGCCTTCACCAAACTTTGCGAACATCTCGTGTGCGACCGCAGCCTGTTCGATCGCTTCGCGCGGTGCGTCCTTTGCGATTGTCACGGCGCCACGCACCTTGCCGTTCACCTGCAGCACGAGTTCGATCTCGGACTGCTCGAGCGCCTTTTCGTCGACCTTCGGCCACGGCGCATCGAGCAGCGTGCCAAGTTCGTCTGCGTATCCGAGTTCCTGCCACAACTGGAACGTCGCGTGCGGCACAACCGGATACAGCACCCGCAGCAACACGCCATACGTTTCACGCAACACGGCCGGCATTGCACCCTTCGCGCCTTCGATTGCGTTGAGCATCTTCATCGCCGCCGACACCACCGTGTTGTACTGCAAACGCTGATAGTCGTAGTCGGCCTGCTTCAGCACGCTGTAGATCTCACGGCGCAGGGCCTTGTCCGTGTCGGCGAGCCGCGCGACATCCAGCGATGCGCATTCGCGCAACGCCGCTTCGTTGGCGTGGCCGAAGGCCCACACACGGCGCAGGAAGCGGCTCGCCCCTTCGACGCCGGCGCCCGACCACTCGAGTTGCTGCTCAGGGGGCGCGGCGAACATCGTGAAGAGACGTGCGGTATCGGCGCCGTACTGGTCGATCAGAAGCTGCGGATCGACGCCGTTGTTCTTCGACTTCGACATCTTCTCGACGCCGCCCAGCACGACCGGCTGGCCGTCCGCGTTCAGCACCGCGCCGACCGGGCGACCCTTGTCGTCGAACGTGACGGTGACGTCGGCCGGGTTGCACCAGGTCTTCTTGCCCGCTTCGTTTTCGCGGTAATACGTTTCGTTGAGCACCATGCCCTGCGTAAGCAGATTCTTCGCCGGCTCGCCGAACTTCACAATACCGAGGTCGCGCGACACCTTCGCCCAGAAGCGCGAATACAACAGATGCAGGATCGCGTGCTCGATGCCGCCGATGTACTGATCCATCGGCATCCAGTAATCGGTGCGCGCGTCGACCATCGTTTTCGCATCGGGCGCCGCATAGCGATAGAAGTACCAGGCCGAATCGACAAACGTGTCCATCGTGTCGGTTTCGCGCTTCGCGGGCGCGCCGCAGGTCGGACATGTGCAGTTCAGGAACGCCTCGGACTTCGCAAGCGGATTGCCCGTGCCGTCCGGCACGAGATCTTCGGGGAGCACGACGGGCAGGTCCTGTTCCGGCACCGGCACGTCGCCGCAGGTGGCGCAGTGGATGATCGGAATCGGCGTGCCCCAGTAGCGCTGGCGCGAAATGCCCCAGTCGCGCAGACGCCACGTGACCTGCTTGTCACCGAGGCCCAGTTGCTTCAGATCGGCCGCGATCGCGTCGACGGCGGCCGCATAGTCGAGACCGTCGTATTTCCCGCTGTTCACGCAGGTGGCGCCTTCCTTGTCGCTGTACCATTCCTGCCATGCGTCGGTCGAATAGGTCTTGCCTGCGGCGGCGACGACCTGTTTGATCGCGAGGTCGTATTTCTTCGCGAACGCAAAGTCGCGTTCGTCGTGCGCCGGCACGCCCATCACCGCGCCTTCGCCGTAGCTCATCAGCACGTAGTTGCCGATCCACACTTCGACCTTCTCCTGCGTCAGCGGATGCGTGACGAAGAAGCCAGTGGCCATGCCCTTCTTTTCCATCGTCGCGATGTCGGCTTCCGCCACGCCGCCGCGCTTGCATTCTTCGATGAACGCCTGCAGTTCGGGCTTGTCCTGCGCGAGGCGTGTCGCGAGCGGATGCTCGGCAGCGACGGCGCAGAACGTGACGCCCATGATCGTATCGGCACGCGTCGTGAAGACGCGCAGCAGCTTGTCTTCGCCGTCGATTGCATACGGGAAGCCGAAGTTCACACCGAAGCTCTTGCCGATCCAGTTCTGCTGCATCACCTTGACGCGCTCGGGCCAGCCGAGGCCTTCGAGGTCGTTCAGCAGTTCATCCGCGTATTGCGTGATGCGCATGTAGTACATCGGGATTTCGCGCTTCTCGACGAGCGCGCCCGAGCGCCAGCCGCGCCCGTCGATCACCTGTTCGTTGGCGAGCACGGTCTGGTCGACCGGGTCCCAGTTCACGGTGCCGGTTTTTTTGTACGCGATGCCCTTTTCGAGCATCTTCAGGAACAGCCACTGGTTCCACTTGTAGTAATCGGGGCTGCACGTGGCGACTTCGCGCGACCAGTCGATCGCGAGACCCATCGACTGCATCTGCCCCTTCATGTACGCGATGTTGTCGTACGTCCACTTCGCCGGCGGCACGTTGTTGGCCATTGCCGCGTTTTCGGCAGGCATGCCGAACGCGTCCCAACCCATCGGCATCAGCACGTTATAGCCGTTCATCCGCAGATAGCGGTACATCACGTCGTTGATCGTGTAGTTGCGCACGTGACCCATGTGCAGCTTGCCCGACGGGTACGGCAGCATCGAGACGCAATAGAACTTGGGCTTGTCTGTGGCTTCCGTCGTCTTGTAGGCGTCGCTGGCGCGCCATTGCCCTTGCGCGGCGGATTCAACGTCGGAGGGAACGTATTTTTCGTGCATGGTGTGGTGAGTCGCTGGGTTCGGTGCTTTCGCACCGGGCCTGGTGCTTTGCTGGATGGAATCGATTGCCCCCTTGCGGGGGAAAGGGCTGATTATACCGTCCGACGCCGCCGTGCCCGGGTCGTGAGCCGGGATTTGCGCTTCCTTCCGGTTACCCCGCCTGGCGGCAGGCTGTTACGCGTGAATCACTGCCATGCCGACCCGCTGCGGCTCCGGCTGTTGGCGGGTTGTGGCACCGCCCGTTCTGCCGCCCTCTCACCTCACGGATGACCTGCTACGGCCGGTGAGGCAGGCGGCGGATCCGTCACGAAACCGATCCGCTCCAGCCCTGCCTGCTGCGCCGCGCCCATCACCTGGGCAATCACCTCATAGCGCGTCGACCGCTCGGCGCGCAGATGGATCTCGGGCTGGTCTGCGCGCTTGCCTTCCTCGGCAAACCTGGCGCGCATCTGGTCGAGCGTAATGGGTTTGGTGTCCCAGTAAAGTCTGCCGGCAGCGTCGATCGACAGCGAAATGGTTTGCGGTGTCTGGCGCGCGGGGGCCGAGGCGACCTTCGGCAGATCCAGCCGGATCGCGTGCGTCAAGAGCGGCGCAGTAATGATGAAGATGACGAGCAGCACGAGCATCACGTCGATCAGCGGCGTCATATTGATGTCCGCCATTGGCGGGGCCGTCTGCTTCTTTTCGAGTCCGCCGAATGCCATGTCGACCTCCGCGAAGGATGTTCCGGCGCCGCTCAGTTGGCGGGCGCGCACACGTAGGCGTGCAGGTCGTGAGCGAAGCCGTCCAGTTCTTCGGAGAGCTGACGCACCATGCGTCCGAGCACGTTGTAGGCAAGCACCGCCGGAATGGCGACGACCAGACCGAAGGCCGTCATGATGAGCGCCTCGCCAACCGGCCCGGCGACGTTTTCGATCATCGCCTGCCCGCTCGCCGCGATACTGCCGAGCGCGTGATAGATACCCCAGACGGTGCCGAGCAAGCCCACAAACGGCGCCGTGCTGCCCACCGATGCCAGCAGCACCTGCCCGAATTCGAGCCGCCGCTGCGACGCGCTGAGCGCCTGACGCAACGCGCGCAGCACGCGCTCACTGCGCTCGACACGCGCAAGCAGCGCGTTCGGCATGTCGGCTTCCGCGGCATGAAGCGCCGCTTCCGCCAGCGGCGCAAACACGCGCTCGCGATCGGCAAGACGCAACGCCACCACCCCGTCCGACAGCGTCTGCGCCTGCCAGAACAGCGCAACCGCGCGCGGCCCCTGGCGCTTCGCACGGCCGAGCATCCAGCCTTTCACGATCAGAAAACACCAGCTCGCCACCGACATCGCCAGCAACACCCACGCTACGCCATGCGTAATCGGGTCGCTCGTCTGCAGATAGTGGAGGATGCCGGTGGTCGCCATCGAGCCTCGCCGTCGAAAGATGCTTGGGGGTTACCGCAGGCCGAGCACGTCCTGCATATCGAAGAAACCAGTCGGGTGGCCTGCGAGGAAACGCACCGCACGCAGCGCGCCCTGCGCATAAGCGAGCCGGCTCGCGGATTTGTGCGTGATCTCGATGCGCTCGCCGATGCCCGCAAACAGCACCGTATGATCGCCCACGATATCGCCGCCGCGGATCGCGGAAAAACCGATCGTCGACGGATCGCGCTCGCCCGTCACGCCTTCGCGGCCATACACGGCGCACTCATCGAGATTGCGCCCGAGCGCGTCGGCGATCACTTCGCCCATCATCAGCGCTGTGCCGGACGGCGCGTCGACCTTGTGCCGGTGATGCGCCTCGATGATTTCGATGTCGTAACCGGCTGCAAAATGGCGTGCCGCGAATTCGAGCAGCTTCAGCGTGACGTTCACGCCGACGCTCATGTTTCCCGCGGCCATGATGGCGATTTTCTCGCCGGCGGCACGCAGTTGCGCCTTCTGCGCATTGTCGAAACCGGTGGTGCCGATCACGAGCTTCACGTTATGGCGCAGCGCGGCTTCGAGATGCACCATCGTGCCTTCGGGACGCGTGAAGTCGATCAGATAGTCGGCTTGCGCGAAGACGCGTTCGATGTCGTCCGTCAGTGCGACACCGGTCTCTTTGCCGAGGAACGCTCCGGCATCCCGACCCAGTTGCGGCGAATCTGCCCGGCCAAGTGCGCCGACAAGCGTTGCTTCAGGGTCGTTCAGGACAGTTTCGATGAGCATCCGGCCCATACGGCCCGATGCTCCGGCAATAGCGATTTTCATGGGCAACTCACAGGCAACTGAGGCAACCGAGACACTCAGCCAACTCACAGGCAACGCAGAAACAACTCAAGCGCGCGTCGATGTCGACGCGCGCCAACGCGCGAGAGTAGCGGGCCCGCTTGCGCACGCACTTCGCTCACGCCCGCGCGCGACCCACAGAGAAACGGACAGCGGGTTTAGTCGCCTGTTCCCGTCGAGGCGCCAGTCGAAGTCTGCGACGGCGCCGACGCCGGGGCGCTGCTTTCCGGCCCGACTGGCCCAACCGGGTTCTCCTCCGGACCATTCGTCGCGGGCGGTGGCGGGCGTCTGAACTGGAACTGCGGCTGACCCGGCGCGTTGGTGTTCGGCGGCAGGCCTGCCGACGGCGGCCGGTTGGCGCGCACCGACGGCGTCGCATTGCGAGCCGGTGCCGGCACGGCTTCGGTTGCGCGGTTCGCAGCCTGGGCGGCCTGCGCATTCGGATCCGTCGACGGCGCCGCAGCAGCGGCCGCTTCGGCTGACGGCGAACGCGCCTTATCGATCGCAGCCGCCGCCTCGGCGGGCGCGGTCGCGGAAGCCGCGGCAACCGGCGCGCTGGCGCCGCTCGCCGCAACTGCCGTTGCAGCCCTTCTCCGGCCGGTTCTGTCACCGTCGATCTGGGCAAGCAATTCGAGGTTGGACGGCAGATCTTCGCCCCCCGTCCAGCTCGCGACGCGGTCACTCTCGAAATTCACGATGAAGTCGCGCTGCTCCACGATCTGGCGTGAACCGCGCCGGAAATAGAAGATATAGTCCCAGCGATTGTCGTGGAACAGGTCCGTCAGCAACGGCGTGCCGAGCACCTGCTTCACTTCCGCACGCGACATGCCTACCTTCATCTGTGCGGCCATTTCCGCCGAGACGAAGTTGCCCTGCACGACAGTAATCCGATACGGCGTAATGCTCTGGGCAATACGTTGCGTCAGGCTGTCGTAAGTGGAACATCCAGCAAGAACCGCAACAGCCGCAGCAGCGATCAAGGTACCCCGCATGCGGCTCCCCCGGTAGATCAATTGAGATTTTGAAATCATTTCACTCACCGTGCGGGCTTGCTGACAAGCCGCGCGAGTTTCATTCCATCGAAGATGACCTGAACAGCAATTCACATTACTATTAGAACCCTGCATTGTACTCTAGGGATCCCTTGTCATGACCAATCCAACCGATCTCAAGAATATCGGGCTCAAGGCGACCCTTCCGCGCCTCAAAATCCTCGAAATTTTCCAGCATAGCGCGGTCCGCCATCTGACGGCAGAAGATGTGTACCGCAATCTGCTGCACGAGGAACTCGATATCGGTCTCGCCACGGTGTATCGCGTGCTCACGCAGTTCGAGCAGGCGGGGCTCCTGTCGCGTAGTAATTTCGAATCCGGCAAAGCCGTCTTCGAGCTGAACGAAGGAACTCACCACGACCACCTGGTGTGCCTCGACTGCGGGCTCGTCGAAGAGTTTTTCGACCCCGAAATCGAAAGCCGCCAGCAGTCAATCGCGAAGGAACGCGGCTTCAAGCTGCAGGAACACGCGCTTGCACTGTACGGTGCCTGCACCAAGGAAAACTGTCCCCATCGCAAACACTGAGCGGACGGCAGTTCGCGGAAGAGCGCTTTCCAGCACGCGAACATCAACAACAAAAAGACCCGGTCAGCGGAGGCTGACCGGGTCTTTTACTTCGTGCGACCTGAAGGTCAAGTCGTCGTGATTTCCGCGACCAGGCCTGACGATTCCAGCCGCCACGGCTCCTGCAAGGCCACTTCATCGCAATTCGGCTGTTCGCCGCCGCGATCGATCACCACGAAATCGCTGACCCGCTCGAGCGCCAGCAGCGGATGATGCCATACCCCTGGAGCGTAATTGACGCCCTGCCAGCCTTCCGCCCGGAAGGCGCGCATGCGCGACGGATCGAACTCGCCCGCCGGCGCGACGACGACCAGGTAGCGCGCGCCGGCAAGCGGCAGAAACGCCTGGCTGCCGAGCGGATGACGCTCCATCATCGCGATCTCCAGCGGCAGACTGCGCGGCTGAGCGCGAAACACGTTGACGAGCGGCCGGCCGCCGTCGCGGCACACGTCGATCGTGGCAAGGTCGTGAAAGCGCTCGGTCGTGCCGCCATTGATCGGAAAATGGCGCGCGCCTTCCAGTTCGATCACATCGCCGAAGGGCGCGAAGGCTTCGCGCGTCAGCCGTTCCATCTTCAGTGTTTTCATGGCGGCGGCTCCGTTACTCGGTCTCGCCCCACAGACGCAAACGCGACACGCCGCCGTCCGGGTAGATATTGAATCGCACGTGTGTCACAGGCCCGAGGGACGCGAGCTGCTCGCTGAACGTGTGCACGTGATCCATTTTGAGCGACTGTTCGGGCATCAGCACGGGCCAGAACATCGCCTGCGTGACGAGCGATTCGTCCGTGCCGCCCACAACGGACGCCGCCTGCAGCGAACAGCGATCCGGGAAATTGCCCTTGAAGTGCGCCGTATCGACTTCGACCTTGCGGATCGTACCCGGCCGGGCAAGCGCGATGATGGCCCAGTCGTTGCCCGGCTCGCGACGACGCCGCGTTTCCCAGCCGTCGCCCATGTTCACGCCGCGACCCGGCATCAGTATCTGCGAGGCCGGCCCGAAATGCTGGTTGTTCGCGGTGACGAGATACGCGCCGTTTTCGATCGCTGCAAGATCGATCAGCTCGCCACGTGCAAGGTTGGTCCAGTCGCGCTTCGGTTGACCGTACACACGCAGGCGCGCCAGGCCGCCGTCCGGATAAAGGTTCACGCGCAGATGCGTAAAGGCGCGCGCGTCGTCGACCTCGACGTAATGGTGCTGGTTGCCCTGCAGCGTCGTGGCGGGCACGAGTGTTTGCCAGTCTGCGTTGTCCGGCGGCAAATCGCTTTCGGCGTAGCACGCTTCGATCGACGCGGCAGGCGGGAAATTGCCGGTGAAGTGGCTCGTGTCGAGATCGACCCCATGCACGACGCCCGGGCGGGCGAGCCGGATCACACAGGAGTCGTGGCCGGTCGTGCGCTTGCGGCGGGTTTCCCAACCGTCCATCCATTTGCCATGGTCATCGTACTTGCCGGGGATGAACACCGCCGGCTGAGGGTCGAGCATGCGTTCCTTCGGTGCGAAGAATTCATCGCTGGCGAAGAGCGCTTTCGCGCCCAGACGCGGATCGGCGAGATTCATATAGCGGCGCGTGAAGGCGGGAGCGTTGGGGTCGAGAGTCGGATTAGCCATGATGTCGGTCTGTCGGTGTTGGTAGGGTCGGTGAAGGCGGCGGGCGTTGCGGCCCGCCTGAGAATGCGTCGGTAAGGGTTTCGTCGTCAGATTGCGTGAGCGTGCTCGCCTGCGGCCTTCGGTCCGGCTTTCTCAGCGCCGGCCGGGACGTAGCGCAGTTCGGCATCCTGATTCAGCACGCGACGGGCGCGCACCTTGTCGATATCGTTTTCCCACACGGCGACCACCACCGTCGCCACGCAGTTGCCGATCAGGTTGGTCAGTGCCCGCGCGATGCCCACGAACCAGTCGACCGGCAGGATCAGCACGAGCCCCAGCACCGGAATCGCGGGAATCGCGGAAAGGGTCGCGGCAAGAATCACGATCGCGGAACCGGGAATGCCGTGCGCGCCCTTCGACGTCACCAGCGACACCAGCACAACCACGATCAGATCGTGCATCGACAGCGGCGTATTCGTGGCCTGCGCGATGAAGATCACAGCCAGCGTCAGGTAGATCGAGAAACCGTCGAGGTTGAACGAGTAGCCTGTCGGAATCACGAGGCCGACGGTCGAATCCTTCACACCCATCCATTCGAGCTTGCGCATGATCTGCGGCAGCACGGCGTCCGACGATGCCGTGCCAAGCACGATCGACAGCTCTTCGCGCAGGTAGCGGATCAGCTTGAACACATTGAAACCGGCCAGACGCATCACCACGCCAAGCACCACCGCGACGAACACGATGCAGCTTGCGTAGAACACGAGCACCAGCATGCCGAGTTGCTTGAGCGACTCCACGCCGTACGTGCCCGTCGTGAAGGCGATCGCGCCGAGCACGCCAAGCGGCGCGAGCTTGATGATGAAGCTCATCACGCGGAAAAACACCTGCGCCAGTTCGTCGATCAGGCTGCTTACGCGCTGCGCCTTCTCACCGAGCAGCGACAGCGCCGAGCCGAACAGCACCGAGAACACGAGGATCTGCAGGATGTCGCCCTTGGCGAAGGCGTCGATGGCCGTCTCGGGGATGATCTTCAGCAGAAACCCGGCCGTGTCCTTCAGGCTCTTCGCGTGCTCCGTGTAGGTCGCGAGCGACGCGGCATCGAGCGAATGCAGGTCGATGTTCATCCCGACGCCCGGCTTCGTCAGGTACGCAAGCACGGCGCCGATCACGAGCGCGATCGTCGTCATGATTTCGAAGTAGACCACCGCCTTCAGCCCGACGCGCCCGACCTTCTTCAGGTCACCCGCGTGCGCCATGCCGCCAACAACCACGCAGAACACGATAGGCCCGATCACCATCTTGATCAGCTTGAGAAAGCCGTCGCCAAGCGGCCGCAGCGACTGGGCGAAATGGGGGAACAGCGCGCCGATCACAATGCCCGCTACGAGAGCGATCACCACCCGGCCAAACAGCGAATTGAAAAACTTCAACACGGCTTTCTCCTGGTTCCAGGGTTCATCTGTTCATACTGGTCCGACCAGTACTGTTATGGCAAATAGTAGGAAGCCGATATAGTGGAGTCAAGGACCGATTTGACGGGGTTTACCCGTTGCGTTTGTTGAATCCTTCGGCCCGCTTTTCACTGCTTTGCAAGCATGCGGTGCAGCGGCCGCGAACGCGGATTACAATGCCGGTCAGACCACGCCGATCAAAAGTAAGATGAAAAACGTCCCGCACACTGTCACTGACGCCGCAATCGCCACGATTCGTGAACGGATCGAAGGCGGCGCGTATCCGGTCGGAAGTCTTCTTCCGGCGCAACGCCAGCTTTCCGAGGAGCTGGAGATCAGCCGCGCGTCGCTGCGTGAGGCGCTGTCGACGCTTGAAGCGCTCGGCCTGCTGACCATCCGGCCTGGCAAGGGCGTCTATGTGGAGAGCGCGCAGGCGTCGGCCGGCCATCCATGGCGGTTCGCCGATCAGTCATCGCTACCGGATACCTATCAGATGCGCTTCGCGCTGGAGGGCTTCGTCGCGAGAATGGCAGCGCTTGCGATCAGCGACAGTGACATCGGCTGGCTCGAGGACAACATCGCTGCGTTGCACGGCGCGCTGGTCGCGGCTGAGCTCGACGAAGCCGCGCAGCTCGACTTCGATTTTCATATGCGGATTGTCAGCATCGCCGGCAACGCGGCGATCGAATCGATCCTGCGCAGCAGCGCCGACATCATGAAGGAAAGCCAGCGAATGCCGTTCTACAGGCGCGAACTCGTTCTGACCACCTGGCACGAGCATCGGGCCATTCTCGATGCGCTGAAGGCGCGCGATCCCGAGGCCGCCGGCAAGGCCATCGAAACGCACATCTCGAACGCAGCGCAGCGCGCAGGTGTGTACTTTCCGACGCCGCGGTCGTAGAGATTGAACCGCCAGGACATTGCATAAAAAAAGCGGCCCGAAGGCCGCTTTCCTGTTCAGCGTAAACGCGCCGATAACTTACTTCGCGTTGGCGAGCGCCACTGCCGTATCCAGCATGCGGTTCGAGAAACCCCATTCGTTGTCGTACCAGCTCGACACCTTCACGAGACGGCCCGACACCTTCGTCAGCGTTGCATCGAACGTCGACGAAGCCGGGTTGTGGTTGAAGTCGATCGAAACCAGCGGCGCCGTGTTATAGCCGAGGATGCCCTTCAGCGCGCCTTCCGATGCTTCCTTCATGATCGCGTTCACTTCGTCCACCGTGGTGTCGCGCTTCGCGATGAACGACAGGTCGACGATCGACACGTTGATCGTCGGGACGCGAATCGCGTAACCGTCCAGCTTGCCGTTCAGTTCCGGCAACACGAGGCCGACAGCCGATGCTGCACCCGTCTTCGTGGGGATCTGGCTGTGCGTGGCGGAGCGAGCGCGGCGCAGGTCTTCGTGATACACGTCGGTCAGAACCTGGTCGTTCGTGTAGGCGTGGATCGTCGTCATCAGGCCCGTTTCGAGGCCGATTTTGTCGTTCAGCGGTTTGACGAGCGGTGCGAGGCAGTTGGTCGTGCACGAGGCATTCGAGATGACCGTGTGCTCAGCCTTCAGCGTGTGATGGTTCACGCCGTAGACGATCGTTGCATCGACATCCTTGCCGCCCGGTGCCGAGATGATCACCTTCTTCGCGCCGCCCTTGATGTGCGCGCTGGCCTTTTCCTTGGTCGTGAAAAAGCCTGTGCATTCCATCACGACGTCGACGCCAAGCTCACCCCACGGCAGTTCAGCCGGGTTGCGGTTTGCCAGCACGCGGATCCTGTCGCCGTTCACGACGAGGAAGTCGCCGTCGACCGACACTTCGCCCGGGAACTTGCCGTGCGCGGTGTCGTACTGCGTCAGGTGGGCGTTGGTTTTGGCATCGCCGAGGTCGTTGATGGCGACGATTTCGATATCGTGCTTCTTGCCGTTTTCATAAAAGGCGCGCAGCGTATTGCGGCCGATCCGGCCGTAGCCGTTGATTGCGACGCGAATCGTCATTGTCTATCTCCTGATGGCTGAAAAAATACGTTCGGTTTGGTCGGGCGGGCGAATTCTGCCGGAGCGTGGGGCGCGTCCGGCAGAACCGGTTGCCGCTCAGCCGAGGGCGGCCTTTGCCGTCTCTACAACATGCTCGACGGTGAAGCCGAAATGCTTGAACAGTACGCCAGCCGGGGCGGATTCGCCGAACGTGTCGATACCGACCACGCCGCCTTCCAGGCCCACATACTTGCGCCAGTAATCGGTCACGCCCGCTTCGATCGCCACGCGCCGCACGCCGTGCGGCAGCACGCGCTCGCGGTATTCGGCGTCCTGCCTGTCGAACACCGTCGTCGACGGCATCGACACCACGCGCGCCGCAATGCCTTCCTGCGCGAGCGGCTCGATCGCCTTCAACGCCAGTTCGACTTCCGAGCCGGTCGCGATCAGGATGACCTTGCGCGCGACGATTTCGTCGTTCCAGTCGCGCAGCACGTAGCCGCCCTTCGCGACGTTTGCGATCTGCGCATCGGTGCGCTCCGAGAACGCGAGGTTCTGGCGGGTGAAGATCAGGCACGACGGGCCGTGATGCTCGACAGCCTGCGTCCACGCGACAGCCGTTTCGACCGTATCCGCCGGGCGCCAGACCTCCATTTGCGGAATCAGGCGCAGGCTCGCCACGTGCTCGATCGACTGGTGCGTCGGACCGTCTTCGCCGAGGCCGATCGAATCGTGCGTGAACACGAAAATCGACGGCGCCTTCATCAGCGCGGCGACGCGCAGTGCGTTGCGGCTGTAGTCGGAGAAGGTCAGGAAGGTGCCGCCGAATGCCTTCAGGCCGCCATGCAGCGCGACGCCGTTGATCGCTGCGCTCATGCCGAATTCGCGCACGCCGTAGCTGAGGTAATTGCCGCGCAGGACACCGTCGGCGTCGATGCCGACTGGCTTCGAAGCCTTCCAGTTGGTCAGGTTCGAGCCGGTCAGGTCGGCTGAGCCGCCGAACAGTTCAGGCAACACCGTCGACAGACCTTCGATGGCCTGTTGCGAAGCCTTGCGGGTCGCGACCGTTTCTGCGCGTGCGTTTGCACCGGCGATGATGGCCTGGGCCTTTTCCGCCCACTCAGCCGGCAGCTTCTTCGCCATGCGGCGTTCGAATTCGGCTGCTTCCTGCGGATACTTCGCGCGGTATGCCGCGAACGCCTTGTCCCAGTCGGACTCGACGCGTGCTCCCGCTTCCTTCGCGTCCCATGCTGCGTAGACTTCCGACGGGATCACGAACGGTTCCCACTTCCAGCCGATCGCCTCGCGGGTCGCGGCGATTTCCTTGTCGCCGAGCGGCGCGCCGTGCGCGTCGTGGCCACCCGCCTTGGTCGGCGCGCCTTCGCCGATCACCGTCTTGCAGCAGATCAGCGTCGGCCTGTCCGACTGCTTCGCCTTGACGATGGCCGCATCGACTGCATCGACGTTGTGGCCGTTGACGCCAGGAATCACGTTCCAGCCATAGGCTTCGAAGCGCTTTGGCGTGTCGTCGCGGAACCAGTGGACCACTTCGCCATCGATCGAGATGCCGTTATCGTCGTAGAACGCGATCAGCTTGTTCAGCTTCAGCACGCCCGCGAGCGAGCAGGCCTCGTGCGAGATGCCTTCCATCAGGCAGCCGTCGCCGACGAACACATACGTGTGGTGATCGACGATCTTCGCGTCGGACCTGTTGAATTCGGAGGCGAGCAGCGCTTCGGCGAGCGCCATGCCGACCGCGTTCGCCAGACCTTGACCCAGCGGACCGGTCGTCGTTTCGACGCCCGGCGTGATGCCGTATTCCGGGTGGCCCGGCGTCTTCGAATGAAGCTGACGGAAGTTCTTCAGTTCTTCCATCGGCAGGTCGTAGCCGGTCAGATGCAGCAGCGAATACAGCAGCATCGAACCGTGACCGTTCGACAGAACGAAACGGTCGCGATCGGCCCATTGCGGGTTCTTCGGGTTGTGGCGCAAATGTCGCGACCACAGCGCAACGCCAATTTCAGCCATGCCCATCGGCATGCCGGGGTGACCGGAATTGGCCTTCTGAACGGCATCCATCGACAATGCGCGGATCGCATTGGCCATCAGGGAGGTGGGAGCGGGAGACGGGGTCGTCATGTCGAGTCCGGAGAACGAGTCCAAAAAAGCGGGGGCGGCGGTCCGGAAGCTCGGCGGCCAGAGTGCTCCGGCGCACGATGCGGCGCCGGGAGACGCGAAACGGGCAGAGCAATCGGACAAGGCTGCAAAGCGTGACATTCTAACAGATCGTCAACCGCATCCCCGGCCGCAAACGGCCCGGCCAGCCACGTTTTGCCCTGGATTCGACCGTCCGGGCAGTGCCGGGTTCGCCCCGCATCGCGCGTGAGTCGCCCTTTATAATCGGCCCATCGAGAACTACGGCACGACTCGCGAAGCGAGGTATCGAAGACCCACTCTGGTACGACGCGGTGCGTTTCGCACTCTTCGCCGCGCCGCATGCCGCGCGTGATAAACCAGGTCGATCCTTAAGCGACTAACAGAGCCATGACGACGAACGGGCTGCCCGTCCGCCGCAAACAGGCCGCTCTCACGACGTGTTGATAAACCAAAGGACCAGGAGAATTCAATGACTGCCCCACGACCAGCCGGTGTGCCGTGGTTGACGCCGTATCTGACCGTGCGCGACGCGCGCGCCGCTACCGACTTCTTCGAAGCCGCCTTCGGCTTCAGGGTTCGCGACAGCGTGCACGACGACGGCGCGATGATGCACGTCGAAATGACGTGGCAAGATCAGTTGATCGTGATGTTCGCACCGGAGGGCGCTTTCGGTTCGACCGCAAAGACACCGAGGAGCGCAGGTGCGATCGCGCCGCAGTCGTTCTATCTTTACGTGGACGACGTCGATGCCGTCTACGCGCGCGCGCTGGCCGCAGGCGCAAAATCGCTGAGTGAGCCGCAGGATCAGTTCTGGGGCGACCGTTTCGCCCAGATCGAGGATCTCGACGGCTACCGTTGGGCGCTTGCCCGTCACCTTTCCTGATTCGATGAGCCTTTCCACGATGCCTCGCTTTTTCGTCGGCGCACCTCTTCTGGGCGGCGACCTGCTGGTTCTTCCCGACGATGTCATGCGACACGTTCAGGTCCTCCGTCTGCAACCCGGCGACTCGATCGCGCTTTTCAACGGCGAAGGCGGCGAGTTCAGCGCCGAACTCGTCGAAGTCGAACGGCGCTCGGTTCGGGTGAAGGTCGGGGAGTTCAGATCGATCGAAGTGGAGCCGCCCTATCACGTGACGCTCGCGCAGGGCGTCGCCGGCGGCGACAAGATGGACTGGCTGATCGAGAAAGCGGTCGAACTCGGCGCCTCCGCGTTCGTGCCACTGACGGCTGCGCGCAGCGTCGTGCGCCTGTCCGGAGAGCGGTCAGTGCGCCGTCAGGCGCACTGGCAAGGGATCGTGCGGGCGTCGTGCGAACAGTGCGGTCGCAACCGTGTGCCGGACGTTGCACCGGCCGTCGACCTGACCAGCTGGCTCGCACATCTCCCCGCCACGCCCAACGACGATGAACTGCGGCTGCTGCTGTCGCCGCGCGCGAGCATCGAATTTTCCGCTCTGCCGACGGTCCCGCCGAAAGGCCCGGTGACGATCCTGATCGGACCGGAAGGCGGCCTGTCCACCGAAGAAGAAGGGCTGGCGCTGAGTCATGGCTTCAGCGGGATCGGGCTCGGGCCGCGCGTGCTGCGCACCGAAACAGCGGGCATCGCGATTCTTGCCGCGCTGGCGGCACGCTGGGGTGGATGGTAGTTCGCTGGTTTTCTCGCTGGCGCAAAAAACAACAAAGCCCGCCGATCGGCGGGCTTTGCTCTTTCTTCGCGCCCGTTCAGGCGCGTCAATCACACATTACGCGAACGAATAGAACACGCGGAACGCCACCTTGCGCTCAGCCCAGAACTCGGCAGCTTCACGGAACACGTCGAGCAAGGTCTCACGGCCTTCCTTGTCGAACTTCTGCGCCACCGGCAACGCTTCGAGCACGATCACGAAACCCGGTTGCGGGCCTGCTTTCGCGACCAGATCGGTCAGACAATCGTATAGCGCGTCGTAATTCTTGCCGAAGTGCTTCGGAAACATGAACGACGTCGCGATCGTTTCCATCACTTCCTGCTTTGATTGCGCATTTCCACAGCAGGCGTAAAGAAAATGCTGCCCGAGCTGCTGCGCTTCGTCAGCAAGATCCTGCACGCGGAACGCGCGGATCGACTGTACGATGTTCGGTCGTACGGTCTTGAAAAGACTCATGGGGCCCTCGTTCGATGAAAGCACAGTGCTGGCTTCGTTCTGGTTGTCCCCGCCAGGCGTGGCACTGCGCATCTGCATGACGCGCTGGAACAGTTTGCCGTCACCAGCCGCGAAAAGATCCGTCGCGACCCCGGAGTCGTGCGCGTAGACGTTGTCGCTCATGCCGTTCATCCCGATGTCATTCAACAATACGTTTAAAACTCGTGTAGTGGTCGTCGGAGTAATAACAGTTGTCGGTTCGCCCGGACGGACCGCCGCAGACTATGCGGCGCGCGCCCCGATTGCGGGCACGTGGCGTAGGGACGGTGTATTCGTGGTAATAGCCGCGCTTATGCGGCGTCAGCAACCGCTCGCGATTGCCGAATACGATGCCGTCCTTCTCATACGGGTAAGGCCCGCCTGCTGCAATCAAGTTCAAAGTATTGACTGCTTCTGGCGGCAGTTGTGCCACCGCGATGGTGCCCTGCGCCCGATCGGTGGCCGCTGCGGTTTCCCGTGCGAAGGCGCCGGGAACGACATTCCCAAGCAGGCTGACGACTATCAGGGCGGCCGGAAGCACGCCGTTGCGGAGCCACTTGCGCGCCATGAACCAAGGTTCCCGCTGTTAGATCACGAGTTCGACGACCATGAAAGGTGTAAGGGTATCGCTAATGGCCCCTGGAATCAATGTTCGTCAGGCCAATCTGAGGCTCCACTGAGCTGTCCACGTACCACGGGCGGGCGTCCCGGCGGCTTTTCGACGATGAATTTATCTTTTGGGGAGCAATGATCTGGGGGTAGATCGACGGCAAAAGGGGCCGGAATGCCGCCCTAATCCCAAAACGAAAGGAAATTGCAATATTCCGGGCAGGATTGCCCGAGGAGAGACTTCGGCAGGGCATTCCCACAGTGGAAACGCCCTGCCGCTTCAAAACACCGCTTAACGCGATGCGACCACGTCCGCCACCAGCAGCGCGGTCATGTTGACGATCCGGCGCACGGTCGCCGACGCCGTCAGCACGTGCACCGGCTGCGCCGCGCCCAGCAGCATCGGGCCGATCGCAATGTTGTTACCCGCGGCCGTCTTGAGCAGGTTGTACGAGATGTTCGCTGCATCGATGTTCGGCAGGATCAGCAGGTTCGCATCGCCTTCGAGCGTCGAATCCGGCAGTATCTCGCGGCGCAGATTCGCGTCGAGCGCGACGTCGCCGTGCATTTCGCCGTCCACCTGCAGATCCGGAGCACGCTCCTTCAGGAGCGCGAGCACATCGCGCATCTTCTGCGCCGACGGTGCATGGCTCGTGCCGAAGTTCGAATGCGACACAAGCGCGATCTTCGGCTCGATGCCGAAGCGGCGCACTTCTTCAGCCGCCATGACCGTGATCTCGGCAAGCTGTTCCGGCGTCGGGTCGACGTTCACGTGCGTATCGACGATGAAAATCTGCCGGCCCGGCAGCACCAGCGCGTTCATGGCAGCATAGGTGCAGCAGCCTTCGCGCTTGCCGATCACCTGATCGATGAAGTGCAGATGGCGATGCGTGGTGGAAACCGTGCCGCAGATCATGCCGTCGGCCTCGCCCTTCTTCACCAGCATCGCGCCGATCAGCGTCGTGCGGCGGCGCATTTCGAGCTTGGCCATCTGCTCGCTGATGCCCTTTCGGACCATCATCTTGTAATAGGTCTTCCAGAAGTCGCGATAGCGCTCGTCGTGGTCGGTGTTGACGACCGTGTAGTCCTGACCCGCGACGAGGCGCAGGCCATAACGTGTGATGCGCTGCTCGATCACCGCCGGCCGGCCGATCAGGATCGGCGTCGCGAGCTTTTCGTCGACGACGATCTGCACGGCACGCAGCACGCGCTCCTCTTCGCCTTCCGCGAACACGATGCGCTTTTTCTCCGCCTCGACGCTGCGCGCGACCTGGAAGATCGGCTTCATCGTCGTGCCGCTGTGGTACACGAACTGCTGCAGATGCTGCTCGTACGCGTCCATGTCCTCGATCGGACGGGTCGCGACGCCCGAATCCATCGCCGCCTTCGCGACGGCCGGCGCGATCTTCACGATCAGACGCGGATCGAACGGCTTCGGGATCAGGTATTCCGGCCCGAACGACAAATCCTGGATACCGTACGCCGTGGCGACGATATCGCTCTGCTCCTGACGGGCCAGCTCGGCAATCGCGTTCACCGTGGCGATTTCCATTTCACGCGTGACCGTCGTCGCGCCGGCATCCAGCGCGCCGCGGAAAATGAACGGAAAGCACAGGACGTTATTGACCTGATTCGGATAATCGGTTCGGCCGGTGCACAGCACGGCGTCCGGGCGCACTTCCAGCGCCAGTTCCGGCAGGATTTCCGGCGTCGGATTGGCAAGCGCGAGGATCAGCGGCTTGTCGGCCATCTTCCTGACCATGTCCTGTTTCAGGACGCCGCCCGCCGACAGGCCAAGGAAAATGTCCGTGCCTTCGATCGCCTCGGCGAGCGTGCGGGCGGACGTTTCGCGCGCAAAGCGCTCCTTGTCCGGATCCATCAGCTCGACGCGGCCCTTGTAGACCACGCCCGCAAGGTCGGTCACGAGGATGTTTTCGAGCGGCAGGCCGAGGTCGACGAGCAAATCCAGGCAGGCGAGCGCGGCGGCGCCCGCGCCCGATGCGACCAGCTTCACCTTCGAGATGTCCTTGCCGACCACCTTCAGGCCGTTCGAGATCGCGGCTGCAACGACGATCGCGGTACCGTGCTGGTCGTCGTGGAACACCGGAATCTTCATGCGCTTGCGGCATTCGCGCTCGACGATGAAGCAGTCCGGCGCCTTGATGTCTTCAAGGTTGATGCCGCCGAAGGTCGGCTCGAGCGCGGCAATCACGTCAACCAGCTTGTGCGGGTCGGACTCGTTCAGCTCGATGTCGAACACATCGATGCCGGCGAACTTCTTGAACAGCACCGCCTTGCCTTCCATCACCGGCTTCGACGCGAGCGGCCCGATGTTGCCGAGGCCCAGCACCGCGGTGCCGTTCGTCACGACGCCGACGAGGTTGCTGCGCGCGGTGAAGCGCGCCGCGTTCAGCGGGTTCTCGACGATCTCCTCGCACGCGAAGGCCACGCCGGGTGAATACGCCAGCGCGAGATCGCGCTGGTTGATCATCTGTTTGGTCGGCGCGATCGCGATCTTCCCCGGGGTCGGGTACTCGTGGTAGTCGAGAGCGGCTTCGCGAAGTTTGGTATTGGCGGGAGTCGACATAAGGCGGGCTTGGAAGTGCAGATTAGAATAGATGTTCGACGCATTGTAGCGCCAATCCCGAGGCCAATTCCTTCAATCAGGGTACAACTGCCGCGACAGAAACAACGCAAACGGCAGCGAATCCGCCGAATGGCCAGGTCGTCCGCGCACACTGGCGCCCGTACAATTTGCCTGTCGGCTCGCGCTCCTGGGGCTTGCGCGTGCCTGGCGTGCTTTTCCGGCTCAGCGTCGCGGTACGACAATGTCGCTTGCCCGCTGGCGCCGGTTACCCCGCCGGTTGACCTTTACCCGTCACCGCTCACTTGCCTTCATCCGCCTTTCCGCGCAACGGACCCACACCATGCTTTCCGAGTTTTCGTTGATCGACCGCTTCTTTGCGCGCCGCGCGCGCATCACGCCACGCGCCGTACTCGGCATCGGCGACGACTGCGCGCTATTTGCGCCGAGCGCCGGCGAGATGCTGGCGATATCAACGGACATGCTGGTCGAAGGCCGGCACTTCCTTGCAGATGTCGATCCGCACGCGCTCGGCCACAAGGCTCTCGCGGTCAACCTCTCCGATCTCGCCGCAATGGGTGCAAAACCGCAGGCGTTCACGCTGGCGCTCGCGCTGCCACAGGCGCGCGAGGAATGGCTCGCCGCGTTCAGCGAAGGTATGTTCGAGATCGCGGAGCGCTTCGACTGCGAACTGGTGGGAGGCGATACGACGGGCGGCCCGCTGAATATCTGCATCACCGTGTTCGGCGAGGTGCCGCCCCAGTTGGCGTTGCGCCGCGACGCCGCACAACCTGGCGACGACATCTGGGTCTCCGGCACACTTGGCGACGCCCGCGCAGGCCTTGGCGTGCTGCGGCAGGAGTGGTCCGTCGATGCCGGCGATGCTGCGACATTCTGTCGCGCGCTCGAGCGGCCCGAGCCGCGCGTCGCGCTCGGCCTCGCGCTTCGCGGCCACGCGCGCTCCGCGCTCGACATCTCCGACGGACTCGCCGGCGACCTGCTGCACATCCTCGAACGCTCACGCGTCAACGCCACCGTCGATGTCGACGCGGTACCGCGCTCCGCCGCACTGCGCCGCCTGCCGTCGGACCTGCAGCGCCGCTGCACGCTTGCCGGCGGCGACGACTACGAACTGTGCTTCACCGCTCCGGCTGCCGCACGCGCGGCGATCGAAGCGGCGGGCTACAGCGTCGCCGTACCGGTGACGCGCATCGGTACAATAAGCGCTCTCCAGAATGCGGCGGCCGAACCTGCCATCAGCTGGCACGACGCCGCAGGCATGCCACTCACCCTGACATTGCAAGGCTTCGATCACTTCCATGCGAACTGAACCCCCGCTCGGCCCCGCCGGCGACTTCGATCCTGGCCCCGATCCGCAACCGCCGCGGCCGCGCCGCGCCACCGCGCGCTTCATGCTGTCGCATCCGCTGCACCTGATCTCGCTCGGCTTTGGCAGCGGCCTGTCGCCAATCGCACCGGGCACCGTCGGCACGCTGTTCGCATGGGCGTCGTTCGCGGTCTTCAATCACTATTTGACCGTGCTCGAGTGGGGCATTCTGATCGCTGTCGGTTTTGTTGCCGGAATCAGCATCACGGGCTTCACGGCAACGAAGCTCGGCATCGACGACCCGTCGCCTGTGGTGTGGGACGAAATCGTCGCGTTCTGGCTTGTGCTCCTGATGGTCACGCCAGTGACGTTCACCGGCCAGCTATGGGCGTTCGTCGTGTTCCGCTTCTTCGACATGGTAAAACCGCCGCCGATCCGTTACTTCGACCGCAGACTGAAGGGCGGCTTTGGCATCATGTTCGACGATCTGGTCGCTGCGTTTTTCACGTTGCTCGTGATTGCGCTGTGGCGCATGTCGGTCTGACCGACGTATATCGAAGCAACGCACGTTCTCGCACGCTCACGGACCCCCTATGCCTACCGACTCCGTCGTCCATCAACTCGCCATCCGCGTCGGCAATCGCTTGCGCGACGAACACCTGATGCTCACGACCGCCGAGTCCTGCACCGGCGGCATGGTCGCCACGGCCCTGACCGATATTTCCGGCAGCAGCGGCTGGTTCGAGCGCGGCTTCGTCACTTACTCGAACGTGGCAAAAAGCGAAATGATCGGCGTCCCTGCCGAACTGATCGAAAAACACGGCGCAGTGAGCGAGCCCGTCGCCCGTGCGATGGCCGAGGGCGCGCTGCGCAATAGCCGCGCTCAGGTGTCGCTGGCCGTCACGGGGGTGGCCGGCCCGGGCGGTGGGACGGAAACGAAGCCAGTCGGCATGGTGTCGTTCAGCTGGAGCAACCGGTTGCACACGACAGTCGAGACCGTTGTGTTCAAGGGCGGCCGCGAGCAGATCCGTGTGCAGGCCGCCGCCCACGCGCTGCGCGGCGTGCTGGCGTTGCTCGACGAACGTGAGCGCTGAAGCGTCACGCCCGTGAACCCTCCGACAAACGCATTCCCGATGCCTACGACCAACGCTCAAAAAGACGAACTGATTCGCCGCTTCGATCTGCTTCCGCATCCGGAAGGCGGATTCTTTCGCGAAACGTATCGTTCGGAAGCGGCGGTTTGCCGCGAAGGTTCGGAAGGGACGAGGTCCGCCTCGACAGCGATCTACTACCTGCTCGCCGATGGCGCCCACTCAGCCTGGCACCGGATCAAGTCCGACGAGGTCTGGCACTTCTACGCGGGCGAACCGTTGCTGGTTCACGTGCTCGATCACGCCGGAAACCTGACGTCGCACAGGCTCGGCAACGCGCTCACGCATCCCGGCGCGGCATTTCAGGCCGTCGTGCCGGCGGGGCTGTGGTTTGCCGCTGAATGTGCCGATCCGACAAGCTTTGCGCTTGTCGGCTGTACGGTTGCGCCGGGATTCGAGTTCAGCGAATTCGAACTGGCCAGCGTGGATGCGCTGGTGGAGGCCTGGCCGGCGCATCGGGAGATCATTACGCGGATGGGTTCGGACACGGGCTCGCCGAAGTAACATCCCGCGGCTGCACGCCTGCGTACCATGCCCGATCAACGCGTCTGAACCGCAGGCCTTTCCCACACGCCGCAACGTTATGCGGCAACCGGTTCGACCTGCGCCGGAACGCTCATCTCAACGATACTGATTGATCCGGTCCCGCGTATCCTGGGCCGCCTTTGCCGCGGCATCCACAAAGTCATCGCCCTTGCCGGCATAGATGATCGCGCGCGACGAATTGATCAGCATCCCCGTGCCCGCTGCCGTGGCGCCAGCCCGTACCGTCGATTCGACATCGCCGCCCTGGGCGCCGATGCCAGGAATCAGCAAAGGCATGTCGCCGACAATCCCGCGCACGACTTCGATTTCCTTCGGAAACGTCGCGCCGACCACGAGGCCGAGCTGGCCGCTAGCGTTCCACTTTTCCGCAGCAAGCCGTGCGACGACCTGATACAGCGGACGTCCGCCGGTCTCGAGAAACTGCAGATCCGAGCCGCCCGCGTTCGACGTCCGGCAAAGCACGATCACGCCCTTGCCGTGATGCTCGAGATACGGCTCGATCGAATCGAAGCCCATATACGGGTTCACCGTCACGGCGTCCGCACGGTAGCGTTCGAACGCCTCGCGCGCGTACTGCTCGGCCGTGCTGCCGATATCGCCGCGCTTGGCATCGAGAATCACCGGCAGACCAGGATGCTGCGCATGAATGTGCGCGATCAACTGTTCTAGCTGGTCTTCCGCACGATGAGCGGCAAAGTAGGCAATCTGCGGCTTGAACGACGACGCGTACGGTGCGGTCGCATCGACGATTGCACGGCAGAATTCGAAAATCGCCTCAGGCCGGTTCGCGAGTGCGCCCGGAAACTTCGTGGGCTCAGGGTCGAGGCCGACGCACAGCAGCGAATTCGTGCGCTGCCACGCGTCGTTAAGCGTCTTGATAAAAGAGGTCATGATGAAGTACTCGCGACGAGCCGTAAGCGGATGAGGCGCGTATTTTAACCGGCGGCAGGCTTGCCACCCCATGCAACCCCTTGTCACCGCCTCGCGCTGACGCCTCTGCCTTCCCGGCGCCGGTTCTACGATCGCTTGCTCCCTCGCCCACCCGCGGCCGCGCGCATGCCGGTGCGTTCAACCGTGAACGTGAATTGCCGCGTCAGACGCTCGCCTCGGGTCAACACCGTCATGCCGTTCGCCGTTGCGCCGCCGGGCAGATTCATCGCGTTGATCGGATGATCGACCGGCTCGAAACAAAAGAAGTCCTTGCCCGCGGGCGTGTACAGCACGTAGTAGTCGGTGTCCGCCGCGATCGTCAACGACAGGTGCCGCTTCGGCCACACGACCGCCGAACGTCCGCTCCAGCCGGTGAAGGCGTGATTGACGACGGTCTTCGGCAGCGGATAGGCGACACCGAATTGCCAGGCGGGCGGGGCCGGCACGTGTCGTACGGGCAGCCACTCGTCGTCGGCGAGCCACAGGCCGCCCGCGGCCGCCGACAGCTCCGTAACGGCATCGCGCGGCAAGAACGGATGAATGCCGAGACCGAACGGCAGCATCTCGCGTCCGGTGTTCTCGATTTCGAGCGTGACAATCAACGTCGGACCGTCGAGCGTATAAGTTTGCGTCGCGTGATACGCGTACGGCTTGTGGCGGCTGCGATCGAGCGTCAGACGCACGCTCTCGTGATCCGCATTCGCGACCTGCCAGGGCGCGAGCCAGCCGTCGCCGTGAATCGGCAACGGCTCGCAGCTGCGATTGCGGGGCACATCGATTGCGCGTCCGGAAAAGCTGAACTGTCCGCCGCCGATCCGGTTCGAATACGGCAGCAGCGGATAACACGCAAGTTCGTTCGGATCGGTGTCGCTGGTGACGTGCCGGCAGCGTCGAAAGATCGGCGTGAGGCCGCCGTCGCTGCGCCAGTCGAAGCGTGTGATGCCGCCGCCGAGCGTCGGCGCGACGTCGAGCCTGAGTTGTGCGTTGGCGAGCGTGATCGCGGCGACATCGCCCGTCAGCGCCGTACCCACCGCCACGGCGGATGTGCCCGGACCCGCCAGCACGGGATTTGCTGCCGCGGAGAGTCTTGCGCGGCGCGATTGCGATGAAGACGAGCCAACGGAATTCGTGACGGTCATGTCAGTCTCCTCGAGAGGCGTAAAACGTTGCCGTCATGGATGACGGAAGTTTCGTTCTGGGCGACTCGGCGAGCCGGCCGCCTCATTGGCGTCTACTGCGTCGTACCGCGTGCTGCTCACTGCCCTGCGTCCCTCTGCCCTGCGTCCCTACTGATAAGAGGAGGAAAAAACCCGGCGACGCGCAGGCGCGCCCTGAAAAAACGGTTCCTGCAAACCGCGTGCGCCCGGCGTGGCGATGAAAACGCCACCGGCGCGCGAATCCTTAGCGAGCGCCGCGGCGTCAAGACCGACACGCGCACTCGTGATGTACAGCGTACCCAGCTGCGCGCCGCCCAGCGCAACGCAACTCGGCTGCGCAGTCGGCACCGACACTCGCGCGGTTTCGACGCCGTCCGGGTCATAACGCACAACCCGCCCGCCGCCCCACTGCGCATTCCACAGGCCGCCGTCACGGTCGACTGTCGAACCATCCGGTTCGCCGGTCGCGTCGGTGAGCGTCGCAAACACGCGATCGTTCGTGATGCTCCCACCCGCGGCATCATATTCGCAGGTACGGATCGTGCGGGTCGGCGAATCGCAGTAGTACATCGTCGCGCCGTCCGGGCTGAACGCAATACTGTTCGCAATCGCGGGCGCTGGCAATGGTAAACGCTCAAGTGTCAGATCAGGATTCAGCCGGTAGAAGCCGCCGATCGCCTTCACGGGCGACGCTTCATCCTTCGTACCGAAGACGAAACGCCCCTGGCGGTCGCAGCGCCCATCGTTGACGCGCGTGTTCATGCCCGGTTCGACATCGACGATCTTCTGCGTTTCACCGGTCGACAGATCGAAGAACGCAAGGTGCGTCGCGAGACCCAGCAGCAGATAGTGCGGATCGGCGCACAGCGCGAACGTCGCGAGCCGCTCGGGCATCGGCCAGCACGTGCTGCTGCCATCACGCGGATCGTAGCGCCACAGGCGCGCGCCTTCGATATCGGTCCAGTAGAAACGGCCCGTCCGCGCGCACCACGTCGCGCCTTCGCCCAGCGTGCATTTCGAGTCGATGAGGAGCGCGGCCTGCACCTCTCGCGCCGCCACGCTCATGCCCAGCCTCCGTCGACGATCACATCCTGCGCGGTGATCATGCGGCTGTCATCCGCGGCGAGGAAGAGCGCCATGCGCGCCAGATCCTCCGGCAGCAATTCGCTGTCGATGCACTGGCCTTCCTTGATCGAACGCCGGCCGGCGTCGTCGAGCCACAGGCGCTTCTGTTTCTCGGTCATCACCCAGCCGGGCACCAGCGAATTGACGCGGATACTGAACGGCCCGAGATCGCGCGCGAGCCCGCGCGTGAGTCCCTGAACCGCTGCTTTCGACACCACGTACACCGGATAACCGCCGTTCTTCAGCATCCAGCTGATCGAGCCGAGATTGATGATCGAGCCACCGCCCGCTGCTTTCATGTCGTCCATCACAGCCTGCGCCGCGAAAAACTGGTGACGGATGTTCACCGCGATACCCGCATCGAACGATTCCGGCGTGACGTCGGCGATCGTGTGACGGCGGTCGTTCGCCGCGTTGTTCACCAGCGCGGCGATCGGCCCGAGCGCCGCGCGCACATCGGCGATCGCTTTCCTGAGCGCGTCGATATCGGTGAGGTCGCACGGCAGAAAAAGCGGCTTGTGACGCGAATCGCCCAGTTCATCGGCGAGCGCTTCGCCCGCGCTCGCGTCAATATCGAAGAATGCAACGCGCGCGCCCTGCGCCGCGAAATGCTCGACGAACGATGCACCGATGCCGGTTGCGCCGCCTGTGATCAACACCGTGCGGTCGGTCAGACTCGGATAGCGCGCGTAGACACTATTGGCCTCGCGTTCATTCGCATTGGCAGGAGACGACATCGTTCGATTCCTTTATGAGCAGATGGGTTGGGGCGCCGTTTCGGCAGCTTAATCGCGCGAACCGCGGTTCTTCAACTGGTCGAGCAGCACAGCGGCGAGCAGGATCGCGCCGCGCACGAGGTACTGGTAGAACGCGTCGATGTTCATCAGGTTCATCACGTTCTCGACCGTGCCCATGATCAGCACGCCGATCACGACGCCGGAAATCGTCGCGCGGCCGCCGAGCAGCGACACGCCGCCCAGCACGCACGCCGAGATCACGTTCAGCTCGAAGCCTTCGGCGGCATTCGGCTGACCCGACGTGATACGCGATGCGAGGATCACGCCGGCAAGCGCGGTCACCGCGCCCTGGACCAGGAAGATATAGACGCGCGTGCGCTCCACATTGATACCGGCAAGACGCGACGCCTCCGGATTGCCGCCGATGGCGAGCGTGTTGCGGCCATACACGGTCTGGTTGAGCATCACGCCGAACACGATGAAGCACAGCAGCGTGACCCAGATCGGCAGCGATACGCCAAAGAACGTCAAACCGCCCAACGCGATAAACGAATCCGACGACACGCCAACCGCCTGCCCGTGCGACACGATGAAGCCGAGCCCGCGGACGATCTCCATCGTCGCCAGCGTCGTGATCAGCGCGTTGATGCGCAAATACGCGATGACCGCGCCGTTCACGAAACCGATCACGCCGCCTGCGGCGACCGCCGCGACAATCGCGATGAACGTGTTGCCGGTCGCATTGAGCACCATCGCGCACAGCACGCCGGCGAACGCGACAGTCGAGCCGACGGAAAGATCGAAGTCACGTGACGCGAGACAGAACATCATCGTGCACGCGACCATGCCGATCTGCGAGATCGACAGTGCGAGACCCAGCATGTTCTCGATCGAGAAGAAGTGATCGACGGTCAGGGACATCGTGATGAACATCACGACAAAGATCACGATCAGGCTGTACTCGGTGACGTGCTGCCACCATTTCTGCCTGTCGTTGCCCTGTGGAATGAGTGCGTCAGCGGCGCTCTTGGCGCCCTGTTGCGCGAGGTTTTCTCTGGCTTGCATTTTGCTGGCTCCTCCCGTTACCTACGGGTTGTCGGACGGATGATGGAACGATCTGTCCGGTGAATTCAGGCCGCCTGAGCGGCGGGTTCGGTCGCGCTTTGCGGCAGCGCAAGGCTCAAGACGGTCTGTTCGGTGGCCTCGCTGCGCTTCAGCTCGCCAGAGATCCGGCCCTGTCGCATGACGACGATGCGATCGGATACGCCAAGCACCTCCGGCAACTCCGAGGAGATCATCACGATCGCGCAGCCGCGTTCGGCGAGCTGATAAATCACGTTATAGATCTCGTGCTTTGCACCGACATCGATGCCACGCGTCGGCTCGTCGAGAATCACGACTTTCAGATCCGGCTCCGCGAGCCAGCGCGACAGAATCGCTTTCTGCTGATTGCCGCCCGACAGAAAACGGATCTTCTGCCGGCGGCTCGGTGTCTTGATCTTCAGCAGCTTGATGAAGCGGTCGGCGGTTTCGGCTTCCTTCTTGCGATCAAGGAAGACGCCCGCGTGCAGATAGTGCCGGCGGCAGCTGATGTTGATGTTTTCCGACACGGTCGCCATCGCGACGATGCCCTCTTCCTTGCGATCTTCCGGGCACAGCACAATGCCGTGGCGAATCGCTTCGCCTGCGCTACGCACCTTGATCGGCTTGCCGTCGAGCAGCAGTTCGCCGCTCTTCCTGTGATCGGCGCCGTAGACGAGGTGCATCAGTTCGCTGCGCCCGGCGCCCACCAGCCCGAAAAAGCCGACGATCTCACCACGGCGCACTTCGAAGCTCGTCGGTTCCTTCAACGCGTGACCTTCGATCGCCTTCGCCGCAAAACGCACTTCGCCGAGCGGACGCGGCGAATAGTTGTAGATATCCGAGATTTCGCGGCCGACCATCTCGCTCACGATCGTGTCGCGCGTGACGCCTTCGAGTGTGGGGTGCGACGCGACCTTGCGACCATCGCGGAAAATCGTGCACGCGTCGCACAGCTGATAGATCTCGTCCATCCGGTGCGAGATGTAGATCAGCGCGCGGTTGTCCGCGCGCAGGTCGCGCACGAGCTTGAACAGCACTTCCGTTTCACGGTGCGACAGCGAACTGGTCGGTTCGTCGAGCGCGATCACACGGGCGTTGCGCAGCAACGCCTTGCAGATTTCGACCATCTGCCTCTGGGCAATGGACAGTTTGCGCAGCTTCGCGTTGGGATCGAGATTGACGCCCATCGCGGCGAGCCGCTCGCGCACGAAGCGCTTCCCTTCGCGCTTGTTCACCCAGCCGAGCGAATTCGGCAACCGTCCGAGCAGCAGGTTTTCTGCCACGGTCAGATCGGGCACGTACTGCAGTTCCTGGTGAATCACGGCGATCCCGGCCGCAATCGACGAGGCAGCGCTCGAAAAGTGCACCTCCTTGCCGTCGATCATGATCTGGCCGGCGTCCGGCTGATACTCGCCACCGAGAATCTTCAGCAGGGTCGATTTCCCCGCACCGTTCTCGCCCATCAGGCCGTGCACCTGGCCGACGTTGACCTCGAAGGACACACCGTCGAGCGCGCGCACGCCTGGAAACACCTTGCCGATATTGTCAAAACGCAGCGTCGCTGACACTTCGCTTCCCCTCACTTGATGGACACTTCCCGCGCGTACGGGCCGTCACGCGCGGGCGAAAGCCCTGTCATCCTCCTGGCGACCGTGGACCTGGGTCCAACGGATGCCGCCTGATACCGGCATGGGCGGCCCGATGCGTCACGCATCCGGCCGCCCATCCGCTGCTGCCTGTTACCTGCTTCGTTTACTTCGATGCGAGACCCATCTTTTCGCGCACTTCACCGACGTTATCGCGCGTAGCCAGCATGCCGGACGTCAGCGTGAGCATCGGCGGCTCCTTGCCTTGCGTGATCCAGGTATACATCAGCGCCGAGGTTTCTTCGCCGTGGCGCTTCGGGCTGATGATCACGGTACCGAAGAAGCCCGTCGGGTTCGGCTTCTTGAACTCGTTCAAGGCCGATTCCGAGCCGCCGATACCGATGCCGATCATGTTGTCGGCCTTGAAGCCGCGGCCTTCCGCTGCGCGCACCGCGCCGAGCACGCCTTCGTCGTTCAGCGCATAGGCCACCCAGTGCTTGTACTGCGGGTTCTTCGTGAGCGCGATGTTGGCGGCGTTGAAGGCGTTTTCCGTGTCGGTCTTCGCCTGCGGCGCCGTGACGATGTTCGCCTTCGGGAAGCCGGCGGCGACGAGCGCGTCGGTCGCGCCGGTCGTGCGGTCATGCGCGGTCGGCAGCTGCTCGTAGGTGACATCGATCGCGCCGACGTCCTTCATGTCCCAGCCGCGCTTCTTGATTTCAGCCGCGAGACCATCGCCGACCTGCTTGCCGATGTTGTAGGCCGAAATGCCCATGTGCGGCACGGATTCGATCGGCTTGCCCGCACCGTCGACGAGGCGGTCGTCGACCGTCATCATCTTCAGCCCGTCAGCCTTCGCCTTCGCGACGATGCCCGGCCCGAGCTTCACGTCCGGCGTGCAGATCACGAAGCCCTGCGCCTTCTGTGCCGCGAGGTTGTCGATTGCACTCATTACCTTCTCGCCCGACGGCGCGCCGATCTTCACCAGCGTGAAACCCTTTTCTTTTGCAGCGACCTCGGCAAACTTCCATTCGTCCTGGAACCACGGCTCTTCCGGCTGCTTCACCAGAAAGCCGATTTTGACCGGGTCGGCGGCCTGCGCAGCCGTTGCGCTGAAGAGCACACCCGCCGCCGCTGCTGCCAGCGTGAGGAAAATTCTACGTTTCATGATGCGTGTCTCCTGACTAATTCGTTGATAACGAGAAGGTAGTGGCCGCGTCTTCTTTTATCGGTTTTCTGCGACACACGCGGCCAGTGCGTCACCCGACTGAAACTATCCGTTCGCCCTTCGTGCCCCCAGCTCAGCTGCGCCCCGCTCAGTCGTGGTAAAGCGCCGAGCGCCCGCCATCGACCGTGATGCAACTCGCGTTGATAAACGGCGCCTCGTCCGACGCGAGGAACACCGCCGTCATCGCCACCTCCTCCGGGCGGCCGATGCGTTTCATCGGCTGCAGATCGAGCGTCGCCTGTTGCGCTGCGGCCGGGTCCGCTTGCGCGTCCCACCAGTCGCGCGTCAGCTGGGTTTCGACATAGCCCGGCGCGATCGCATTCACCCGCACATTGCGTGGCGCGTATTCGATGCCGAGCGCGCGCGTGAGACCCAGCACGCCGTGTTTCGCAACCGGGTACGGAAAGCAGCCCGGAATGATCTTGAATGCATGCGTCGAGGCGATATTCACGATGCTGCCCGCGCCGCGCTCGACCATGCCCGGCAATACCGCCCGACAGCCGTTCCAGACGCCGTCCAGATCGACCGCGAAGCAGCGGCGCCAGTCGTCGTCGGTCATCGTCAGCGGATCGCAGAACACGTTGATGCCCGCGTTGTTCACCAGCACGGAGAGCGGACCGAAAGCGCGCTCGGCTTCGCTCACTGCGCGCTGGACCGACGCGGACTGCGTCACGTCCGTCTCTACCGCCAGCACTTTCCCGCCGTGTTGCCCGTGTCGTGCGGCGATCTCGCGTGCGGTGCGCTGCGCCGTCTCGATATCCAGTTCCGCCAGCACGACCGCCGCGCCTTCGCGAGCGAACGCATGCGCTATCGCCGCACCGATGCCGCGACCGGCGCCGGTGATCAACGCGACCTTGTCGGCGAGCCGGTTCATCGATTTGCGCCTGCCTTCGCGATGCGCAGGCCGTTGATGAACGCCTTCGCGTGCGCCGCCGTGACCGCTGCGCTCTGGCCCGGCTTGTAGAGCGCCGAACCGAGGCCGAAGCCGTTTGCGCCGGCGGACAGGAACGGGCCCATGTTGTCGGGCGTGACGCCACCGACCGGCACGAGCGGCACTTCCGCCGCGATCACCGCGCGCCACGCCTTCACGACGTGCGCGCCGAGCTGTTCAGCCGGGAACATCTTCAGCACGTCCGCGCCGTTCTTCAGCGCGATGAAGGCTTCGGTTGGCGTCGCGACGCCCGGCGCGCAGGCGAGGCCCTGCGCTTTCGCGGCGCAGACGACTTCCGGGTCGCTGTGCGGCATCACGATCACTTCGCCGCCGGCCGCCTTGACGTCGGCGACGAAGCTCGGGTGCAACACCGTCCCCGCGCCGACAATCGCATCGGCGGGCAACGCCTGACGGATCGCGGCAATGCTGTCGAAAGGTTGCGGCGAGTTAAGCGGCACTTCGACGATCCGGAAGCCCGCTTCGTACAGCGCGCGGCCGTGATCGGCGGCATCGGCCGGCGTGACGCCGCGCATGATCGCGATCAGCGGGCACGCCTCGAACGCCGCGATCAGCCCCGCGTGCGGCATATACGGTGCGGGCAGATTGATGTGAGGTTGCATGTCGAATCCTTGTGCGTGTCGTGGGCTGCGTCAGCCGGCGGTGCGCGTGGTGTTGCCCGCGCCTGCTGCGTTCGCTTTCGCGTTGTCTGCTGAGGGCACGGCGGCCATGGCCGGCGCGTCGACCAGACCCGCCTGGGTAGCGATGCGCCACAGGCCGTGTTCGGTCGCCTGCTGGACGAGTACCGCCTGGGTGCAGCCGAACTGCGCCAGTGCAAGCCGGTAGCGTTCGCAAAGCGCGTCGTTGCCGATGAGCAGCAGTGACTTGCTGGCGAGCGTCGTTCCCTGCTGTGTGAGTAACGTGTCGAGACCAGCCAGTTCATGGCCGATCAGGAGCCCGGACAGATAGTCCGGCTGCTGGTCGGCCGGAAGCTGCCCGGTCAGGCCGAGCGTGCGCGTGCTGAAAATCGTCGCGAGCACACCGACGCGGCCCCTGGTTCGCGCGACGTTCACACCCCGGAGAAAGGCTTCGGTGTCGGGAAGATCCGGTGCGACCATCGTGCGGCCAAGTATCGTGTGATCGCGCAACGCGGCGAACACTTCGCCCGTCATGAACGTGTGAAAGCGTTCGATGCGGTCATCGCGCGCAACCGCCCACTTGGCGTGCGTGCCGGGCAGGCCAATCAGTACGCCGGGGTCATCCGGCGCTGCAGGCCGGGCGCTCAGCGCCCCGAAGATCTGCGTTTCCTCGCCGCGCATCACATTCGGCAGTTCGCCGTGTTCGAGCACGCCCGGCACGATGTGCAGGGTGACCCCGCGCGCGGTCTGCACGCGGACGATGCCGGCGACGAGCGCGTCGGCACTGGCTGGCGTGTCGACGTACGGCGCTTCGAGCCAGCCTTGCGCACTGCCGACCATGCCCGCTGCGATGACAGGCAGATCCGGCCGGTATTCGAGCCACGCACCGCAGACCGCCTCGAACGCGGCATCGAAGCCGCCTTCGGCGGCCGGACGCGGCAGATTCATGACGCCGGCCGACGATGCGCGCGTCGCGAGCACCCCGCCCGACGCATCGAACAGATACGCACGCAGTGACGTCGTGCCCCAGTCGAGCGCGATCAGCGCGGCATGCCCGAGGTTCGCGACGTCGGCGGCATACGGGGCGTTTGACGTACCTGACGACGTGTTCGCCGCGCCTGCGACGTCCATTGCAGCGGCAGCGTCTGCGGCAGACGCGCCACCTGTGCGGGCGACGGGCGCGCTCCTCGACTGGGTCATCGCTTGAACCTGCGTGTGGCGGGTTGCGGCGCACGCCAGCCGAGTTCTTCAGAGATCGCGCGCGCTTCGCGCTGCACGACCGGAATCAGTTCATCCATGCGTTCGAGCGACATATAGGGAATCGTGCTCGCCACCGAGAGCGCCGCGACAATCGCACCCGACGCATCGCGCACGGGCGCGGCGACGCAGCGGATCGACGCTTCGTTCTCTTCGAGGTCGAAGGTATAGCCGCCCGTCGAGTAGTTGGTCATGCGCTGCATGAAAGTCAGCGAATCGGGACGGTTGTCCGGCTTGAAGGTGACGCCGGCGAGCGCGCGCCGCGATGCCTCGAAGAGCGAACGCCACGCGTCCGGCGTGAGGTCTAGCATCATCGCCTTGCCGATGCCGGTCGACGCGAGCGGCATCCGGTGACCGACGCGCGAGCGCATTTCGAGGCCGCGGGTGCCGGGGATCTTGTCGATATAGAGCACGTCATCGCCGTCGCGCACGCCGAGGTGAATCGTGTCGAGGGTTTGCTCGGCGAGCGCTTCGAGATGCGGATGCGCGACGGCGGTGAGCGGCATCTGTTCCAGCGCGATGGTGCCGAGTTCGATCAGCTTGGGTCCGAGGAGGTAGCCGCCCTGCACCTGACGCAGGTAGCGCGCCTGGACAAGGCTGCTGACCAGACGATGCGTCGTGCTGCGGGTCGTGCCGAGCGCGGCGCCGAAGGTACGCAGGTCGCGCACGCCGGCGGCGGCGGCTTCAAGGATCGCGAGACCGCGTAGTAGCGTTTGCGTGCCCGCCTGCTGCGGCGTGACGTCGAGGAGCGTGCTCGGCAAACCGATGGAGTCGGATTGTTCCGCCTGCCCGGAGTGCGGCGCGGCGGCGCCGTTAGATCTCGCTGCCGTGTGGGGCGACGACGGATGCGGCGTATGCGGCGTATGCGCGTCGGCGTCGCGCGTCTCTTCTCGCCTATCGATGACGGACATGGCTGGTTTTGTCTCCGATTCGTTTTTGTACCTGCCCTTTCTCGCTGCGGGGCAGCTGGCGGTACTTTTCGCCTCGCGGCTTTGCTGGTCTGGATTGTAGGGCGGTTTTTTTGAAATCTCCAATATGTGAGTGCCGGATTCATATATTGGGATTTTTTGCTGCGCGGGCTGGGTGTTTTTTTGGCCTTTCCTTGTTTTGCTTTTGGTTTATTAGCGTTGCCCCTGTGCGGGGCGGCACCTACTTTTCTTTGTCTTGCCAAAGAAAAGTAGGCAAAAGAAAGGCGCCGAAAGCTCGTCTTTTCCTGGTCTGCGGCCAATGGGGAATGGCCACCCATGAAGTGTCGCCCTCGCACGGAGGTGGCATTGGTCCGACGCCAGACCGTCCCTCGCGCAGTAGCGCCCGTGACAAAGGGCTCATCCATCCCACTCCGCACTGCGTGCGTCGCGGAGCGGTTTCGCGACGTTACGGTGCTCACGCGCTTACACTCCCGAAGCACCGCCGCGCGCCTTTCCGCTTGAACCAGTCGTCGTTCCGCGCGCGTCAATCCAGACTACTCAGCGTAGATGAACCAGCGGGGCGAATAGCGCTCGGTTGTGCTACCCGAGAAATTGCGAAGCCAAAGGCCACGCCAGGCCACGGCCAGGGATATTTGCAGAGCCTGAGCCAGAATCACAGCCTGAGCCCGAGCCAGAACCGAAGCCATAAAAGTCAAAGCTGCGGGGCGCGGTGCCGCACGGCGACGCACGCAGTGCGGAGTCGGATGGATGAGCCCTTTGTCACAAGCGGTACTGTGCGAGGGACGGTCTGGCGTCGGACCGATGTCGTTTCCCTTGCGAGGGCGACACTTCGCGGGTTGCCATTCCCGGTCAGCGACACATCAGGAAAAGACGCGTCTTCGGCGCCTTTCTTTTGCCTACTTTTCTTTGGCAAGACAAAGAAAAGTAGGTGCCGCCCCGCACAGGGGCAACGCCAATAAACCACAAGCAAAACAAGGAAAGGCAAGGAAAGGCAAGGAAAGAACCAGGCAAACAACCAAACCCAGGAAACGCAAAAAAAAAGAAATTCACTGCGGCAATTCAGCCGCCCCCATCCGACGTGCAATCACCCCGGCCCGCTGGGCAAGATACCCAGACCCCCGATGCTCGTCGAAATACTTAGGCCTCGGCAACATCACAGCAAGCCTCGCGGACTGCGCCGCACCAAGCTTCGCGGCCGAAGTCCTGTAATAGTAATGAGCCGCCGCCTCGGCGCCATACACGCCATTGCCCCATTCGACGGAGTTGAGATAAATCTCAAAGATCCGTTCCTTGTCCATCAACGTTTCGAGCATCCACGTGATGATCAGCTCCTGCCCCTTGCGGATGTAGCTCTTCTCCCGCGACAGAAAGAGGTTGCGCGCCAGCTGCTGCGTAATCGTCGATCCGCCCCGAACGATCTTTCCGCGCGCCTTGTTCTTCTCCCACGCCTGCAGGATGGCGTCGGTCTCGTAGCCGTTGTTGCTAACGAAATTCGCATCCTCGGACGCAATGATCGCCCGCTTCAGATTGCGCGAGATCTGGTCATACGGCACCCACGTGTGCTGCACCGACAGATCCGGCCTGTCTTCAGACAGGCGCCACGCATCCGAGCGCATAAACGCAGTCGACTGGGGATTCACCGTCGTCCAGATCGCGATCTGCGCGAAGTAGAACAGTTGCGTCGCCACCCACGCGCACGCAAATACCGCGAACACGTAGACAACCCAACGGATGCCGCCCCGGCCCGCGCGCCTCGCTCGTGTCATCGTCGAAGTCCCCGGTTCGCCTGATTCTGAAATGTTCTGGCCGGCTCGCACCGCATCTGCCACGTATGTCACGCCCGCTGCGCCCTCCGCGCCCTCTGCGCCCTCTGCACTTCGGGCACGAACATCGTCAGGCCGCCGACGCCCGCATCATCTCGCGCAGTGCCGCCAGTACCGGCGCACCGTCCGGACGCACGCCGCGCCATACATAGAATGATTCCGCCGCCTGCTCGACGAGCATGCCCAGACCGTCCGCCGTGCGTGCGCCAAATGTCTGAGCGTGACGCATGAAAATTGTAGCTTGTGCGCCGTACATCATGTCGTATGCAAGCGTGCCCGCACCGAATGCGCGGTCGTCGCAATCCGGCAGCGACGCATCGAGACTGCCCGCCGTCGCATTGACGATCACGTCGTAAGCGCCCGGTTCGATCGCGCGTACGCCACCGCCTGTCAGACGACAGCCAGCCTCGCGCGCCGCCCCGGCAAATTGCGCGACGAGCTCTTCGGCTTTGGCTTGGGTGCGGTTCACGATGGTCAGCGTGTGCGGCAGGCGTTCGAGCATCGGCAACACGACGCCACGCGCCGCGCCGCCGGCACCGAGCAGCAAAATGCGCGCGCCCTTCAGCGATACGCCGAGATTGCGCTCGATGTCGCTCACGAGGCCGACACCGTCCGTGTTATCGCCATAGATGCCGTCCGCGCCAAAGCGCAGCGTGTTGACTGCGCCCGCCGCCGCGGCGCGCGGCGACAGGGTGTCGGCCAGCGCGTGCGCTTCGAGCTTGAACGGGACGGTCACGTTCATGCCGCGGCCGCCCGCTTCGATGAACGCTCGCACATGCGGCACGAACCCATCGACGGGCGCCAGCAGATGGGTGTATTCAATGGGTTCACCCGTTTGCTCGGCAAACCGCGCATGGATGAGCGGCGACTTGCTATGCGCTATCGGATTGCCGATGACCGCATAACGGTCGCGTGGCGCGTTCGACTCGCTCATCGTCCGGGCTCCGTCACTTGCTGGTCGGCCGAGGCACTGTCACCAGCGGCTTCGCTTTCGTTGTCCTCTTCGCCTTCACCGTTCGCACCGTCGGCTTCGGCCTGAGCTTCGGCTTCGCTTTCCGCGGATTCGTCGGCGGCGTCGATCAGCTCTTCTTCGGCTTCGTCCGCTTCTTCGGCTTCGGCGCCGCTCGTCACCTGCGGCGCATCGAGCACATGCAGCGGCCGCACGGATGCTTCGACCGTCAGCTCATCGATCGACATCACTTCGAGCATGATCCGCGTGCCCCGCGCGTGCACGCCGAGACCCGGCACATGCAGCAGCAACGGCACTTCTTCGAGCCGCACCAGATCGCCCTTCACCACCGATGCGACCACCTGCTTGCGGCCTTCCTGACGGATCCAGCGCAGGCACCAGAAATACTCCATGCGCCGCTGATGATCGGCGTAGGCGGTATAGGTATCGTCGAATCCCTGCACGACGGCGTACAGGTCCGCGTCCTTCGGCTTGAACGGTGCGGCGAGTTTCGCGGTCACGCCGTGCTGCACGCAGGCGAGCAGCTGCCACTGGTTCACGAGGTCGACATAGCGACGCAGCGGCGACGTGCTCCACGCGTACTGCGCGACGCCGAGGCCTTCGTGCGGGGCGGCGGAGGTCTGCATGCGGGTGCGCTTCGGCCCGGTGGGCGCGCCGAACGCGCGTTGCGACCGGTAGATGCCCGGTACGCCGTGGTCGTGCAGGAACGCGCCCCACGACGAGTTCGCGAGAATCGCCAGTTCCGCGACGATCGTGTCGAGCGGCGAGCCGCGCCGGCGCGGCGTGATGGTTATGTGCTCGCCTTCGACGTAGAAGTTGAAGTCGGTGTTGCGCTGCACTTCGCGCCTCAGACCGTAGCCGGCGCGCGCCTGCTGACGTTTTTCGAACAGCGCCTGCGCAAACGGCCACAGCACGGCGATGTCGTCCTTGTGCGGATAGTCGCCGGTGCCGGCGGCGAGCGCCTCTTCGGTGACGAGCTCATCCAGCGTGTTGTGACGCAGGTTGTTCTTCACGAACACGAACTCGGCGCGTGTCTCGGTCGCGACGATGTCCTGTGTTTCGCGATTGACGATCACATACAGCGACAGCGCCGGCCGCAGCCCGCCTTCCTTCAGCGTGAACGCATCGACCACGTCGTCCGGCAGCATCGTAATCTTGTCGCCGGGCATGTAGACCGTGGACAGACGCCCGCGCGCGATCGCATCGACCGCATCGCCGCGCTCGATGCCAAGCGCCGGCGCCGCGATGTGCACGCCGATCCGCACACGGCCATCGGACAGATGCTCGACAGAGAAGGCGTCGTCGATTTCAGTCGTGGTGATGTCGTCGATCGAGAAGGCTTCGACTTCGGCTTCCGGCAGATCCTCCGGCAATGCGCCGACCGTCACCGGCGCGAATCCCGTGCCGTGCGGGAAATATTCGGACAAAAAGCGCGCTTCGTGCAGCGCACGCGCCGACGGAATGCCACCGCAATCAAGCATCAGGCGCGCCATCGAAATGCCGCGCGCCGCGGCGGCCGCTTCGAGCGCCTTGTATTCGATCGCGTTCTTGTCAGGCTTGGTCAGGAGGCCGAGCGCCTTGCCGGCAAATGCCTCCGGCAAACGACCCGCCTTCAGTTCGTCTTCGTAGCCGGCCTGCACCAGCGCCTGCTGGCGCTTGCGCTCGAGACCGGCGAGCGCCATCTTCAGCTGCTCCTGCGGCGCGCGCTGATATTGCCCGCGCCCCTTGCGGCGGAAATACACCGGCGCGCCATGCATGCGCAGCACCAGCGCTGCGCGCTCGATGGCGCCGAACGCGTCGCCGAAGTATTCCTTGCCGAGTTCAGCGAAGGCAAACTCCTCGTCGGGCGCGCATTCCCACAGGAAATCCAGGTCGATGTCCTGCGCGGCGGCGTCGGCCTGCTGCATCAGTTCGGCGGCGGTGGGCTTTTCGAATTCGATCAATACGTCCTTGGCACGCACCTTCGCACGCCGGCCGCCTGGCAATTCGACCTGAAACGCGTCACCTTGACGCGACAGCACGCTGCCCGCCTTGAAACTGCCCGATTCCTCAAAGAAAACGTTCACTCAATACTCTCGTTCAGACTTCCATCGACCGGCGCGCATCGCCGCGCGCGTCCGGCTTCGTGTTCGTGGTGGTAGTGGTCCGCGTGCCGCCGCCCAGCTGGCTCAGCGTGCCTGGCGTGCGCCCGCGGAATAAGGAATCATGTCGCCTTCGGCCGCGCCGGCTATGCATCGCAAAATGCGAGCACATCGTCGACGTACTGCGGAAACTCGCTGATCGCGTGGTCGCTGCCTTGTATCAGTGTGGTCCGTGCGCCCGGATAATGCGCGAGCATTTCGCGGTAATCGAGCACTTCGTCGCCGGTTGCGGCAATCAGATAATAGCGTTCGGGCCGCGTGACCGCCTCAACCCCGAGCGCCCGCAATTCATCCAGATGATACGGCTCGACGACGATGCTGCCGCCGCCGTGCCACAGCGGCTGCTCGCCGAGGTACTGGCTCAGGTCGCGCTGCGGCACAATTGCGGGATTCAGCAGCACCGCCGGCCAGCCGTGCTTTTCGGCGAGATGCGTCGCGAAATAGCCGCCGAGCGAACTGCCGATCACGGTCACCTTCGACGCGCCGGCCGCGAATGATTCGGCAAGCGCTACCGTCTCGACCGGCGACACCGGGAGCATCGGGCAGCACCATTCGTCGCTGCGTCCCAGTTCGGCGAGGCGCGCCGCCAGCACACGCGCCTTGAACGAACCCGGCGACGAACGGAAACCGTGCAGATAAAGAATCACCCGACGCCCCGTTCGCGGACAGCCGGCCGTGCCGACAACGCATCGAGCAGTTTCTGGTGCACGCCGCCGAAACCGCCATTGCTCATTACCAGCACCTGATCGCCCGGCTGGGCGAGCGCAACGACGGCTTTGACGAGCGCGTCCAGATCGCTGAACGCCTGCGCCTTGTCGCCGAGCGGCGCAAGCGCTTCGCCCAGATCCCAGCCGAGCGCATCGCGGCCGGTCGGCGCGCCATAGCCGAAAACGAGGTCGGCGTCGGCGAGACTCGCCGGCAATTGCGCCTTCATCACGCCGAGCTTCATCGTGTTCGAACGCGGCTCGAGCACCGCCAGAATCCGCGTGCGCTCACGGCCGACGCGCGTGCGCAGACCGGCGATCGTGGTTTCGATGGCGGTCGGATGATGCGCGAAATCGTCGTAGACGGTCACGCCGTCGACGCTGCCGCGCACTTCCATCCGGCGCTTCACGTTGCGGAAAGTCGCGAGCGAACGCGCCGCTTGCGCGGGCGGCACACCGATGTGGCGCGCCGCGGCGATCGCGGCGATCGCATTCATCCGGTTGTGATCGCCCTGCACCATCCATTCGACGACGCCCGCGGGCTCGCCGTTGTGGTACACGGCAAAACGCTCGTCGACCGGCACGCCGTCTTCCGCCGGCAACGCCTGCCAGCCGCCTTCGACGCCGAAACGCTCCACTTCGCTCCAGCAGCCGCGCGCAAGGACACGCTCGAGCGCATCTTCGCGACCGTTGGTGATGATCCTGCCAATGCCGGGAACCGTGCGGACGAGATGATGAAATTGCGTTTCGATCGCGGCCAGATCGGGAAAGATGTCGGCGTGATCGAATTCAAGGTTATTCAGGATCGCCGTGCGCGGCCGGTAGTGGACGAACTTCGAGCGCTTGTCGAAGAACGCCGTGTCATATTCGTCCGCTTCGATCACGAAGAAACTCGAATCGGTGAGCCGCGCCGACACGCCGAAATTCAGCGGCACGCCACCGATCAGAAAGCCGGGGTTCATGCCGGCGTCCTCGAGTAGCCAGGTCAGCATCGACGTCGTCGTGGTCTTGCCGTGCGTACCGGCCACTGCAAGCACCCATTTGCCGTTTAGCACGTGCTCGCCGAGCCATTGGGGACCGGATGTGTACGGCAGGCCGCGATCGAGGATCGCTTCCATCAGGGGATTGCCGCGCGACACGACATTGCCGATCACGAACAGATCAGGCTTCAGATCGACCTGCTCCTCGCCGTAACCCTCAATAAGCTCGATGCCGAGCGCCTCGAGCTGTGTGCTCATCGGCGGATAGACGCCGGCATCGCAGCCGGTCACCTTATGGCCCGCGGTGCGCGCGAGCGCGGCGAGGCCGCCCATGAAGGTGCCGCAGATGCCGAGGATGTGGATGTGCATAAGCCTGTCGTGCCGCGCGGGCGTATTTTTTGCGTGGGAAGGATTGCGCAGGACGGGTCTGTGCGACCGTCTGCAAAGGACGCTATTGTAACCGACGCCCTTTGCAGGCCCGCGCGCCGGCGTACCGCAGCCCCCCAGAATAGCCGCCAGGCATTCTCTAGTATGATTGACGGATGGTTCGCAAATCACATTTCGATCCGCAGCGCGTGCGCGAGGAAATCGCGATCGCGGCTGCGAGGATGATCGCCGAAGACGGGTTGGACTACTCGACGGCCAAGCGCAAGGCTGCACGCCAGGTCGTCGGGGAAACGCGTGTCGCTGGCGAATGGCTGCCCGACAACGATCAGATAGAAGAGGAAATCCGCGAATATCAGGTGCTGTTCCAGGGTGACAGCCAGCCGCAGGTACTGCGCCGTCTGCGCGAAGTGGCACTCGACTGGATGCAGCGCCTCGCGCCGTTCAATCCTTATCTGACAGGCGCCGTGCTGGGCGGCACGGCAGGCGAACATTCCGACGTGCATCTGCAGGCATTCTGCGACAACCCCAAGGAAGTCGCCATTTACCTGCTGAATGCGAACATCCCGTATGACGTCTCCGAGACGCGCCATTTTGCCGGACGCGGTTACGTCGAGACGCTGAGTTTCATGTGGCGGCCGGAGCGCGAAGGGCGCGACGCGGACCCGGTTGGCGTACACATCGCGCTATACGATACCGACGATCTGCGCGGCGCTGTGCGCGCCGATGCGCGCGGCCGCCTCGCACGCGCGAACGCGCAGGCGGTCCAGACGCTGCTCGACGGCAGCGGCGCGGCTTCTTCAACCAGTTAGTAACCAGACAGAGAACGATGAAGCGGATTCTGGCAGGCCTGGCGGTAGCCATCATCGCCGCAGCGGGCGGCGCAGCAGCAAGCCATTGGCTCATGCATGACAACGACGCCGAAACGGCGCATGCCGCCACACCTGCGGAGCATGACGCGGTAACCCGGTTGTGGACGGCCGCGGTGACGAACCCTGACGGCAAGCCGCAATCGCTCGAGATGTTCAAGGGCCATCCGGTCGTGATCAATTTCTGGGCTTCGTGGTGCGGACCGTGCGTCGAGGAAATGCCAGCGCTCTCGCAGCTTCATCGCGAGTACGCAAAGAAGGGCATCCAGTTTGTCGGGCTCGGCGTCGACTCGGACAAAAACATCAAGGCGTTCCTTCAGAAAGTGAAGGTCGACTACCCGGTCTACGTCGCCGGTTTCGGCGGCGCGGATATCGCACGAGCTTTCGGCAACACGGCAGGCGGTCTACCCTATACGGTCGTTATTGACGCGAAAGGCACCGTTCTTTCGACAAAATTAGGACAAATCCAGCCAGCCGAGCTGAAGCGTACGCTCGACGCGCTCTGAGCGAAATATCCCGGAAGAATGCAACTTATTCGCCGAACCGCTTTTTTTCGGCGTAGATTGAGCGAACTTGCCCGAACATCCTGATGTCGATCTGGCGCACGCGATGCGCCGGATCTCTCTGTACGACCGGGAAACTAGACAAGTTTCTCTAATCAGCGCTAAAGTTCGCGCAATTCCACGGAAAAAGAAGCGACCATGACGCGACTGCTGGTTCTGCACGGTCCCAACCTCAATCTTCTCGGCACCCGGGAACCTGAGGTCTATGGCCGCGTGACCCTGCCGCAGATCGATCAGGCACTGGCCGATCGCGCAGCGGACGCCGGCGCCGAAATTGCGTCATTCCAGAGCAACCATGAGGGAGCGCTGGTCGATCGCATCCAGTCCGCACGGATCGAAAAAACCGATTTCATCCTGATCAATCCCGCCGTGTACACGCACACCAGCGTGGCGATTCGGGATGCACTCGCGGGGGTCGACATCCCGTTCGTCGAGATTCATCTGTCGAACGTGCACCGTCGCGAACCGTTCCGGCATCATTCGTATTTCTCCGACCAGGCTGAGGGCGTGATTTGCGGCCTTGGCTGGAAGGGATATCTGTACGCACTCGAATTCGCACTTGACCGGCTGTCCGCCGGCTCAGCGCGCGGCTGACACCAACACACCAATTCAGAGCCGGTCGGCGTCGACCGCCGGCACTTCACGCATTGAAAGGGGATGCCCAATGGATCTACGTAAACTGAAAACTCTGATCGACCTCGTCTCCGAGTCCGGCATTTCGGAACTCGAAGTCACCGAAGGCGAAGGCAAGGTCCGCATCGTCAAGAATGCGCCGCCGGTTTACGTGCAGCCGTCCACCTCATATGCACCGCAGTACTCCGGTCCGGTTCCGGCACCGGGCGGCGCGCTCGAAGCACCCGCCGCCAGCGCGCCCGCCACGCCGGCTCCGGCCGCACCGCAGGGCCACGTCGTGACCTCGCCGATGGTCGGCACGTTCTATCGCGCGCCGTCGCCGGGCGCCGAGCCGTTCGTCCAGGTGGGCGACACGGTCAAGGAAGGCCAGACCATCTGCATCATCGAAGCGATGAAGCTCCTGAATGAGATCGAATCCGACATGTCGGGCGTGGTCAAGGAAATCCTCGTCGAAAACGGTCAGGCGGTCGAGTACGGTCAGCCGCTCTTCGTGGTCGGCTAACCGGCGCGTCTTTTTTCTGCCGCCCGCGTGCGCCTCTCCCGGCGTGCGCCACCGATCCTCTGAGGCAGCCGCTGCGTCGTGGTCACCCCCGCGCCGCGGCGCCCATTGATGAGTCGAAAATCCGCTATGTTTGAAAAAATCCTCATTGCCAATCGCGGCGAAATCGCGCTCCGTATCCAGCGCGCGTGCCGCGAACTCGGCGTCAAGACGGTCGTCGTCTATTCAGAAGCCGACAAGGAAGCCAAGTATGTGAAGCTCGCCGACGAGGCGGTCTGTATCGGCCCGGCGCCTTCGAACCTGAGCTATCTGAACATGCCTGCGCTGATCAGCGCGGCCGAAGTCACCGACGCCGAAGCGATTCACCCCGGCTACGGCTTCCTGTCGGAAAACGCCGATTTTGCAGAGCGCGTCGAACAGTCGGGCTTCGTGTTCATCGGCCCGCGTCCGGAGACCATCCGCCTGATGGGCGACAAGGTCTCGGCCAAGCAGACAATGATCAAGACGGGCGTGCCGTGCGTTCCGGGCTCGGAAGGCGCATTGCCGGAAGATCCGAAGGAAATCGTCAAGATCGCCCGCGCGGTCGGCTATCCGGTGATCATCAAGGCAGCCGGCGGCGGCGGCGGGCGCGGCATGCGCGTCGTCCACACCGAAGCGGCGCTCGTCAACGCGGTCAACATGACGCGCGAAGAAGCCGGCCGGGCGTTCGGCAACCCGCAGGTCTACATGGAAAAATTCCTGGAGAACCCGCGGCACATCGAAATCCAGGTACTGGCCGATTCGTTCAAGAACGCGGTCTGGCTCGGTGAACGTGACTGCTCGATGCAGCGCCGTCACCAGAAGGTGATCGAAGAAGCGCCGGCGCCGGGCATCGCGCGCCGCCTGATCGAGCGCATCGGCGACCGCTGTGCGGACGCCTGCAAGAAGATGGGCTACCTCGGCGCGGGCACGTTCGAATTCCTGTACGAAAACGGCGAGTTCTACTTCATCGAAATGAACACGCGCGTGCAGGTCGAGCATCCGGTGACCGAACTGATTACCGGCGTCGACATCGTGCAGGAGCAGATCCGCATTGCGGCCGGCGAAAAGCTCGCGTTCCGTCAGCGCGACATCGTCTTCAAGGGTCACGCGATCGAATGCCGGATCAACGCTGAAGATCCGTTCAAGTTCATCCCGTCGCCGGGGCGTCTCACGTCATGGCATATGCCGGGCGGCCCGGGCATCCGTGTCGATTCGCACGTGTACAACGGCTATTTCGTGCCGCCGAACTATGATTCAATGATCGGCAAGCTGATTGCCTACGGCGCAACGCGCGAGCAGGCGATCAAACGGATGCGCATCGCGTTGTCGGAAATGGTGGTCGAAGGCATCCAGACCAACATCCCGCTGCATCGCGAGCTGATGCTCGACGCGAAGTTCGTCGAGGGCGGCACGAGCATTCACTACCTCGAAAACCGGCTGGCCGCGAAGCTGCAGGCCGCACCGGAAGAGGCGTAAGGAATGAGCTACCGGGAACTGATCGTCGAGCTGGACCGCGCGCACGCGGAGGATCTCTCCGACGCGCTGCTCGATCTGGGCGCGCTGTCCGTGTCGGTTGAAGACGCCGATGCGGACACACCCGACGAGCAGCCGCTCTTCGGCGAGCCCGGTCTCATACCTGAGCGCACCGCGTGGGAGCGCTCACGCGTGATCGCGCTGCTCGCAACGGAACATGACCCGGCGGTGCTGCTCGCCGCCGCGGCCAACCAGCTCGGCCTCGCGTCGACGCCCACCTTCGCCGTGCGCGAAGTGGAGGAGCAGGACTGGGTGCGGCTGACGCAGTCGCAGTTCGATCCGATCTCGATTGGTCAGCGGATCTGGGTCGTGCCCTCGTGGCACGATGCGCCGGATCCGGACGCGCTCGTTCTCGAACTCGATCCGGGTCTCGCTTTCGGCACCGGCAGCCATCCGACGACGCGTCTCTGTATGGAATGGCTCGAGCAGAACGTGAAGCCCAATCAATCGGTGCTCGATTACGGTTGCGGCTCCGGCATACTTGCGATTCTCGCGAAGAAGTGCGGCGCGAACCCGGTCATCGGCATCGACATCGACCCGCAGGCGGTTGAATCGGCTCGTCACAACAGCGAGCGCAACCGTGCGGAAGTCACTTACGGCCTGCCCGATGAGTGCCCGGACGGCGAGTTCGATATCGTCGTCGCGAATATCCTGTCGAATCCGCTGAAACTGATGGCGTCGATGCTGTCGTCGAAGGTAAAACCTGGCGGCCGGATCGCCCTGTCGGGCGTTCTCGCGCGGCAGGCGGAAGAAGTGGCACGCGTCTACGAGCGGTGGATCGACATCTCGGTCTGGCGCGAACACGAAGGCTGGGTCTGCCTCACGGGGACCAGACGCGAAAGCCATTAGAATAGGCCGTATTGTCCATTCAACAGCCTTTTGGCGTCCCGGCTCAATATGCTCCTGGCAACTCGCTGCCCTTTTTGCGAAACGGTTTTCCGACTTCAGCCGGCCCATCTCGCGTCGCGGCGTGGCCTTGTGCGTTGTGGACATTGCCAGGAAGTCTTCGACGCCTCGAGCAGTCTGTTCGAAGTCGACCCCAACGGCGATTTCTCGACGGCGAAGCCGGTCATCCCCGAGGTCATATCGACGCTGACGTCCGGTGAACAAGCGGGCGAAGCGGCTGCGCTTCCCACGAACGAGCCGCACGTGACGACGGATGCCGGACTGGCCGCGGACGAAATCGAGCCGCACGGCCCGGCGGCGAACACTGCGCCGCTAACATCGGACGAAGAAACGCACCATGGCCCATCAGGCCGACCCAACTTCATGTCCGACGCCTGGAACCCCTGGGCACCCGTACCGGACGCCGTCATCGACGAGCGGCTCAAACACTCGACGAAGAATCTCCCCTACCGTCCACTCTCGGAATCTGCGACAGCGGTGCTGAAGCAGGCGCTGGAGCGCGAAGCCAGGCATCACAACGCCGAAAATGGAGCGGATCACCCACAGGAACACGACGTTCCGATCGTTGACGAACCCGTGCACCAGGCCTCGGGCGAAAGCGCGCACGACCGGACACACGATCATGAGATCAATGGGCGTCAGGCGCCAGCCTGGCCCGCGGTCGAACCGGTCGCACAAGGGCCGGTTGCAGCCGAACCGCTTCCCGAGCAGCATATCGAACCGGCTTTCTCACGTTCGCCCGCGGCGGACACGCCGGCCCCTGCCCAGGTCCCACCTGACAGCGAACCGCATTTCGGCACGCCCTCGCCCGAACCGTTCGCCGCCATGACGCCGGATAGCGGCACAGAGCCGTTTGCCGTCGTACGCGAAGAGCGCGCGGCTGAACCGCGCCGGCTCGGCTGGCGCATCCTCGGGACGCTCGTGGCGCTCGTGCTGCTGGTCGTGCTGCTTGCCCAGCTTGCGTGGTGGCAGCGCGAAACCGTCATGCTCTACTGGCCACGCTCGCAGATGCTGTTCGCACAAGCCTGTGCGCAGATGGGCTGTACGATCGCGCCGCCGCGCGACCTGGACGGCCTCCAGCTCGGTGCGTCGGATCTGCGGCAGGTCGACAGCCCGCATCAGCTCGAGCTGAGAATGCCGCTACGTAACCGTTTCGGCGTCCCGCTGGCCTATCCCGGGGTCGAACTGACGCTGCTCGACACGCACAACAACGTCGTGCTGCGCCGCGTGCTGCAGCCGAAGGACTACGTCGCACCCGGCACGCCGATCGAGGCCGGTCTGCCGCCACACACGACGCAAACCATGATCGTTCGCCTCGACACCGGGGACGCGGTCGCCTCTAATTTCCTCGTACAGATCTTTTATCCGTAACGGTCCTCTCGCGCGCCCTGGCTGAAGCGGGCGCGATTCTCGTCAAACCCTGACACATTTCCGGAGCACAACATGAGTCAAGTCACGCTGGGTGGCAACCCGATCGAAGTAGCCGGCACGTTCCCGTCCGTGGGCCAGAAGGCGCCCGCGTTCTCGCTCGTTGGCAAGGATCTGAAGCCGGTTTCGCTGGCGGATTTCGCCGGCAAGCGCAAGGTGCTCAACATCGTCCCGAGCCTCGACACGCCGACCTGCGCCACGTCGACGCGCAAGTTCAACGAAGCAGCCGCGAAGCTCTCGAACACAGCTGTGATCGTCGTGTCCGGCGATCTGCCGTTCGCCGCATCGCGCTTCTGCACGACCGAAGGCATCGAGAACGTCGTCACGGCGTCGACGTTTCGCGGCCATGACTTCGCGAAGGCCTACGGCGTCGACGTGACGAGCGGCCCGCTGACCGGCCTGACGGCGCGCGCCGTGGTCGTCATCGACGAAAACGACAACGTCGTGCATACGGAACTCGTCAGCGAAATCAAGAACGAGCCGAACTACGACGCCGCGCTCAACGCACTGAAATAACCCCGCCGCACGTTAGTCCGCGCCGCGCGATTGCGCGGCGCTTTCGCATCGGACATTACATATCGGGCGCCATGCATCGGACCTGAACCCGCCGCGCCCTTTCTTCCATCGATATTTACAGGAACGTTCGCCTTGGCCACCCTCATTTGCGGTTCGCTCGCCTACGACAACATCATGACCTTCGAGGGTCGCTTTCGGGAACACATCCTGCCTGAGCAGGTTCACATCCTGAACGTGAGCTTTCTCGTCCCGACGATGCGCCGCGAATTCGGCGGCTGCGCCGGCAACATCGGTTACGCGCTGAATCTGCTGGGCGGCGACGCCCGCATCATGGCCACGATCGGCGCCGTCGACGCGCAGCTTTATATCGACCGGCTCGACAGCCTCGGCCTGTCGAAAGAACACGTGCGCGTTCTGCCGGACACGTACTCCGCGCAGGCGATGATCACGACCGATCTCGAGAACAATCAGATCACCGCGTTCCATCCGGGCGCGATGATGCAGTCGCACCTGAACCGCGCCGATCAGGCGAAGGACATCACGCTCGGCATCGTCGCGCCGGACGGCTACGACGGCATGGTGCAGCACTCGGAGCAACTCGCGGCGGCCGGCGTGGCGTTCATCTTCGATCCGGGCCAGGGACTGCCGCTCTTCGACGGCGCGTCGCTGCGGCGCATGATTGAACTTGCCACTTACGTAGCGGTCAACGATTACGAAGCCAAACTTGTGAGCAACAAGACGGGCTGGTCGATTGAGGAAATCGCGAGCCGCGTCGATGCGCTGATCGTGACGCGCGGAGAGCACGGCGCGCAGATTCATCACGCTGGCGGCATCGAAGAAATTCCAGCGGTAACCGCCAGGCAGGTCCTCGACCCGACCGGTTGCGGCGATGCATTCCGTGGCGGCCTGCTTTACGGGCTGGAGAAGAACCTGGGCTGGGCGACAACCGGCCGCCTGGCCAGCCTGATGGGCGCACTCAAGATCGAGCATCAGGGGCCGCAAAACTACGCGCCGACGCGCGGGGAAATCAACGAACGATTCAAGCAGGCGTTTGGATATGACCTGCCGTAATTGGAGCAACGGGAAATGAAAGCGATGAGTCGCGTAGCAGTCGCAGTGGTGATCGGCGGTTCGCTGATCATGACTGGATGCGCGTATAACAGCAGCTCCGCGGACGTCTACACGGCGTCGCAGGCGCAGCGCGAAGAGACGGTCCGGATGGCTACCGTCGACAGCGTACGGGCGGTCAAGATCAGCTCGAATAACGGCCAGCCGAGCGGCATTGGCGCCATCGGCGGCGGTGCGCTGGGGGCGGTGGCTGGCAGCGCGATCGGCGGCGGCCGTGGCTCGATCCTGACGGGTATCGTCGGCGGTCTGGCGGGTGCGGTAGCAGGCAATGCAGTAGAAAACGGCACAGCCATGCGCGACGGCGTCGAAATTACCGCGCGACTCGATAACGGCGACATGCGTGCCATCACGCAAACCGCCACAGGCGAGATTTTCCGCGCAGGCGATCGCGTTCGCCTGCTCTCCAGCGGTGGCGTGACACGCGTCACGCACTAAATCCGTTTCCCCTGAGCCGCCGCGGCACGGATTGCCGTTGCGGCGACCTCACGCGCATGCCCTCCCCTGTGCATGCGCTTTTTTTCGTCCGTCGGAAACGTCGTGGTTGATCCGGCTCTGCGTCCAGCCTCGCCCGATCATCGGCCGCTCGACGAACGCAGGCCCAACACCCGCCGAACCGGCAGACGAAAAAAATCCCGCCACCGGAGACCGGTGACGGGACGGTGATTGGGTCCTGTTCTACCCAATCATCGGGCACATTGCGAAGTGCCGAATGACCGCTTCAGCTATTACGGACGGCTGCCGGTCGGAAACGGCCATGCAGCAGCCGGATTCAACGCAGTCTTCACCGTCGCAGCCGGCGCGCTCGATGCAGCAGGGGCAGCCGGAGCAGGGGCAGCCTTCTTCGCGACAGCCTTCTTCGCAGGGGCAGCCTTCTTGGCAGGGGCAGCCTTCTTCGCGGCAGCCTTCTTCGCGGCAGCCTTCTTCGCAGGGGCAGCCTTCTTGGCAGCAGCCTTTTTCGCAGGCGCCTTCTTCGCAGCAGCCTTCTTGGCCGGTGCAGCCTTCTTGGCCGGCGCGGCCTTCTTCGCAGCGACCTTCTTAACAGCAACCTTCTTCGCTGCGGCCTTCTTCGCCGGTGCTGCCTTCTTCGCTGCAACCTTCTTCACAGCGACTTTCTTGGCGGCAACCTTCTTCGCTGCAACCTTCTTCGCCGGTGCAGCCTTCTTCGCTGCGACCTTCTTCACTGCCACTTTCTTGGCAGCAACCTTCTTCACGGCGACCTTCTTGGCCGGTGCAGCTTTCTTCGCCGGAGCAGCCTTCTTGGCTGCAACCTTCTTCACAGCCGCTTTCTTCGCAGCTTTCTTTGCCATTGCCATCATTTTCTCCTTCAGGTTCAGATGAGAGTTAGTTCAAACAACACCCTTCGTCAAAACCCGCTTCCCGCTGACGCTTCTCACGGCGCGCGCTGCGAAGCGGGCTATTCATCGGCGTACGCAGATGCTGCGTGCTTACGCTAATGAATACGGTAAGGCGCGCCGTGCCACGAGGCACCGCGCGCCAGATCCAGTCGGCGTTGGATTTCAACGCCGGCAATCGCTTGATCGAGCCGCTGGCGCTTGAGCCAGCGGCTTTTTCCGGGGGGAAGTTTGCCCATCCCACTGAAGGGTTCGCAAAGTACGTGTGGTCGTTGTGGGCCGATAAGGCACCGGGCACGCTTTGCATCAGGCGATCATGCTCCTAACCATGTCTGCCGCGGCCACTGCCAGCGGCATCCCCATCGATTTCGTCTACGACGCGTTCCCGGTTACTCCCAGGAGAGTGCGCCGCCGGTCTGATATTCAATGACCCGCGTCTCAAAGAAGTTGCGTTCCTTCTTCAGGTCGATCATCTCGCTCATCCACGGGAACGGGTTTTCCTCGTTCGGGTACAGCGGATCGAGACCGATCTGCTGGCAACGGCGGTTGCAGATGAAGCGCAGATAGCTCTTGAACATCGACGCATTGAGGCCGAGCACCCCGCGCGGCATCGTGTCTTCTGCGTAGCGATATTCGAGATCGACAGCCTGCTTGAAGATTTCGCGGATTTCCGCGCGGAACTCAACCGTCCACAGGTGCGGGTTTTCGAGTTTGATCTGGTTGATGAGGTCGATGCCGAAGTTGCAGTGCATCGATTCGTCACGCAGGATGTACTGGTACTGTTCCGCAGCGCCGGTCATCTTGTTCTGGCGGCCTAGTGCAAGAATCTGCGTGAAGCCGACATAGAAGAAGAGGCCTTCCATCACACAGGCGAACACGATCAGCGAGCGAAGCAGCGTCTGATCGGCCTCAACCGTGCCGGTCTTGAAGGCCGGATCGGTCAGCACGTGGATGTACGGAATCAGGAATTCGTCTTTCGCGCGGATCGAGGAGACTTCGTGATACGCATTGAAGATCTCGCCTTCGTCCAGGCCGAGCGATTCGACGATGTACTGGTAAGCGTGGGTATGGATCGCCTCTTCGAACGCCTGGCGCAGCAGGAACTGGCGGCATTCGGGCGCCGTGATGTGGCGGTAGGTGCCCAGCACGATGTTGTTCGCGGCAAGCGAGTCCGCCGTCACGAAGAAACCGAGGTTACGTTTGACGATCCGGCGCTCGTCTTCGGTCAGCCCGTTCGGGTCTTTCCAGAGCGCGATGTCGCGGGACATGTTGATTTCCTGGGGCATCCAGTGGTTCGCACAGCCCGACAGGTATTTTTCCCACGCCCACTTGTATTTGAACGGCACCAGCTGGTTGACGTCAGTCTGGCCGTTGATGATGCGCTTGTCGGCGACATTCACGCGCGCTTCGGAGACAGCGGCCGGTGCAGCAGGCGCGGTGCCTTGAGCGTCGTGACGGGTAACAGGAGGAGCGACAGCAATGTCGTTCGCGAAAATATCCTGAGCCGAGGGAGCCTGATGAGCGGCACGCGTTGCAGCCTGCGTCCCGACAGCCGATCCCGCAGCGTTGCGCAACATATCTTGTTGCGAAGCGCTCGAGGGAGTTACGGCAGTGATCTCGTCATCCCAGTTGAGCATAAATGTCACCATCAATTTAGAACGGTTTGTACCATCTTTTCGTTAGCGATAAAAGGGTTCGCTCACGAAAAATCCTGTTTTCGATTCACGCTGCGACCTACATACAACACTTTGCTCAACAGACTGTCTGCATCGCTTCGTGTGAAGCGATCAAAGCATGTGTGATCGTTGGTCTTCGCTTCATCAAAAGTGCCTCGCTTCGAACTGACTTCGCGTGACGCGAAGCAACGTTGAAGTGTCGTTGCTGCGATGTCGAAGCACCGGGTCGTGCATGCGATGCGCCTGCGTCGCTCATGCTCGGTCTGTGCGTTGCCTGTGCGTGTCGAGGCACTTCAAATCTGTGTCGCCTGGCTTTCTCTACTGCGCTGCCTTCTCTTTCGGGCTACCCGACGAGCGCAAAGTTCAGGGTTTTCTCGCAGTCGTCGACGGGCGTCGATGATGCCGCGGTGCGCGAGGTGTTGCCGGTTCGATGTCTTGCTGCTGCGAGGCAGAAGTCTTGCCTCTGCTTCACTTCGCTGCTTCACTTCGATGAGCGGCGCCTCTTTCCAGGATCACCGCTCACCGCTTCCCTCACGACCGGCTTGCGCCGGCCGTCTGCCTTACTGGCACGCTTCGCACTCTTCGAAGCCCGGATCGCCCGGACGCATCATGCACACCGGACCGTCTGCTTCCGGCGCTGCTTCCACCGCGACTGCGGCGGGCGCCACGGAGGCTGCATGAGCCGCCGCTGCCTGCAAACCACCCGACGATGCTGCACCGCCGCTCGCGCCGAAACCAGCCGCGCCGCCTGCTGCACCGCCCGAGCTTTCGCCACCGCCCGAGGACACCGCGTTCAGCGCGCCGTGCGCAACCGTCGACTTCTCGACGTGCGTCGCCGCCATCGTGCGGAGGTAATAGGTCGTCTTCAGACCGCGCAGCCACGCGAGCTTGTAGACCTCGTCGAGCTTCTTGCCCGATGCGCCGCCCATGTAGATGTTGAGCGACTGCGCCTGGTCGATCCACTTCTGGCGACGTGATGCCGCTTCGACCAGCCACTTCGGATCGACTTCGAACGCGGTCGCGTAGATCGCGCGGAGGTCAGCCGGAATGCGGTCGATGCGCGACAGCGTGCCGTCGAAGTACTTCAGGTCGGCGACCATCACTTCGTCCCACAAGCCGCGTTCCTTCAGGTCGCGCACCAGGTAGTCGTTCACCACCGTGAATTCGCCCGACAGGTTCGACTTCACGTACAGGTTCTGGAACGTCGGCTCGATACAGGCCGAGACGCCGATGATGTTCGAGATCGTCGCCGTCGGCGCGATCGCCACGCAGTTCGAGTTGCGCATGCCGTAGGTGGCGATGCGCCCACGCAGCTCCGTCCAGTCCATCGACTCGCTCGAATCCACCTCGACATAGCCGCCGCGCGCTTCGGCGAGCAGCTTCAGCGTGTCCTGCGGGAGGATGCCGCGATCCCACAGCGAGCCGCGGTAGCTCGAATAGCGGCCGCGCTCGGCAGCCAGCTCGGTCGACGCGTAGTAGGCGTAGTAGCAGACCGCTTCCATCGACGTGTCGGCGAACCTGACTGCCTCTTCCGACGCGTACGGCGTGCGCAGCAGGTGCAGGCAGTCCTGGAAGCCCATGATGCCCATGCCGACCGGACGGTGCTTCAGGTTCGAGTTACGTGCCTTGGCGACCGCGTAGTAATTGATGTCGATCACGTTGTCGAGCATGCGCATCGCGACGCTGATGGTGCGCTTCAGCTTGTCGTGGTCGAGCGCCAGCGTGCCGTCGGCCTGCTTCGCCAGGTGAGCGACGAGGTTGACCGAGCCGAGGTTGCAGACGGCGATTTCGCTGTCGCTGGTGTTCAGCGTGATTTCCGTGCACAGGTTCGACGAGTGCACCACGCCCACGTGCTGCTGCGGCGAACGGATGTTGCACGGATCCTTGAACGTGATCCACGGATGGCCGGTTTCGAACAGCATGCCGAGCATCTTGCGCCACAGTTGCGCCGCCGGGATCTTCTTGAACAGCTTGATCTCGCCGCGCGCGACCTTGTCTTCGTAAGCTGTGTAAGCCGCTTCGAACTCGGCGCCGAACTTGTCGTGCAGATCCGGGCAGGTGGACGGCGAGAACAGCGTCCAGTCGCCGCCTTCGTGCACGCGCTTCATGAACAGATCGGGAATCCAGTTCGCCGTGTTCATGTCGTGCGTGCGGCGACGGTCGTCACCGGTATTCTTGCGCAGCTCGAGGAATTCTTCGATGTCCAGGTGCCACGATTCCAGGTATGCGCAGACCGCGCCTTTGCGCTTGCCGCCCTGGTTCACCGCGACGGCCGTGTCGTTGACCACCTTCAGGAACGGCACGACGCCCTGCGACTTGCCGTTGGTGCCCTTGATATGCGAGCCGAGCGCACGCACGCGCGTCCAGTCGTTGCCGAGGCCGCCGGCGAACTTCGACAGCAGCGCGTTCTCCTTCAGTGCCTCATAGATGCCGTCGAGGTCGTCGTCGACCGTCGTCAGGTAGCACGACGACAGTTGCGAGCGGCGCGTGCCCGAGTTGAACAGCGTCGGCGTCGAGCTCATGAAGTCGAAGCTCGACAGCACGTTGTAGAACTCGATCGCACGCGCTTCGCGGTCGATCTCGTTCAGCGCGAGACCCATCGAGACACGCATAAAGAATGCCTGCGGCATTTCGATCCGCACGCCATCGCTATGCAGGAAGTAGCGGTCATACAGCGTTTGCAGACCGAGGTAGCCGAACTGCAGGTCGCGGTCGGCGTCGAGCGCTGCGCCCAGACGCTTCAGGTCGAACTGCATCAGCTTGTCGTCGAGCAGTTCAGCCTGCACGCCGCGCTTGATGAAGGTCGGGAAGTATTCGCCGTAACGCTCGCCCATTTCGCCCTGCGTGACTTCCTCTTCGAGGATCTCGCGGCGGATCGTGTGCAGCAGGATGCGGGCCGTGACCTGGCTGTAGGCCGGATCCTTTTCGATCATCGTGCGCGCAGCGAGGATGGCCGAGTCATAGACCTGGCTCATCGGCACGCCGTCGTACAGGTTCTTCACCGTTTCCGCGACGATCGGCTCGGCGCTCACGGCGTCGCCCAGATTCGCGCATGCCGATTCGATGATCGAGCGCAATGCGTTCATATCGAGCGGACGCGACACGCCTCCGTCGACCACGTTCAGACCCGGCGCGCCCGCTGCCGCTTCCGGCTCATGGCTACGCTCCTGCGTGCGCTTCTCGCGATACAGCACGTACGCACGTGCGACGTTGTGTTCGCCGCCGCGCATCAGCGCGAGTTCGACCTGATCCTGGATGTCTTCGATATGGAACGTGCCGCCGTTCGGGCGGCTGCGCAGCAGTGCGCGCACGACGTTCTGCGTGAGCTGCTCCACCAGTTCGCGCACGCGTGCCGACGCCGCGCCTTGCCCGCCGTTGACGGCCAGAAATGCCTTTGTCACCGCGATCGCGATTTTCGACGGCTCGAACGACACCACGCTGCCGTTACGACGGATCACCTTGTAGTCGGCGAAGGTCGCCTGGGGTGTGAGCGGCTGGCCGCCCTGTGCCTGTCCGCCGAGGGAGTGACTGGGTGCGCCCTCGTACCGGGTCGTCACGTTGTCGGTCGTTTGCATGTGCAAAGCTCCTGGTCTTGGAATGGTGCGGAGAAACCCGCGGATTAGTACGATCGCCGCGCCGTGTCCGGCGCGAACGTTGGGGTGCGGAGAATGGGCCAGCAAGGCCTGATGACCGGATGCGACACGGCGGACTGGACGACGGTCTTCATCATGCGAGTCGCGATCACTGGCTGTGCCCTTTCCCCGAATTTGCCGGCAGTGCCCGCTCTCATCGAGCCATGCCGGACCTGTATTTTTTCAACGTCTGGAATGCACGCGGCGCCATGCTCATGGAGCGGGGCGCCGCCTGATCTACACAACATTTAGTGCGAAATCGAATTCCTGACACAAAGTATAGTGGAACTCGGGACTATCTCAAATTATTTTATTTGCGCTCCGCCGCTTGACTTTTCGCATGGCCAAGCCGGACGGGACTGCCCGGAAAACAAGGCTGCGCAACGTTTTCGGCCCGTTGCGCAAAGCCCTCCCGAATGCCCCTTATGACGCCGCGGAAAACTTGAGATAGGGGAAATACCGATCCGCGAGCCTGGTGTCGCGCTGCAGACGGGGCCACTCGAAATGCGGACCCGGATCGGTCTTGCGACCCGGCGCGATATCGGAGTGCCCGGCGAGGGCTTCGATGGGATAGTGTCCGACGAGGGCCGTCACAAGCGCGCTCAAGGTCCGGTATTGCGCCGGTTCGAACGCGGTCTTGTCGCTGCCTTCCAGTTCGATGCCGATCGAGAAGTCATTGCAGCGCTCGCGACCGAAGAAGCTCGACAGGCCCGCATGCCAGGCACGCTCATCGCACGATACATACTGTTCAAGCGCGCCGTCGCGATGGATCACGAAGTGCGCCGACACCTTGACGCCGCGCAGATGCGTGTCGAAGTACGGATGCGCGTCACAGTCGAGACGGTTCTGGAAGAGTTCAGCGATCGCGCTGCCGCCGAACTCGTCGGGAGGCAGGCTGATGTTGTGAACGACGATGAGCGTCGGCGGCACGCCCTCAGGGCGCGCTTCGAAATTCGACGTCGGCAGTTTGCGTGCGGCTGCGACCCAACCGTCAGCATCGACGGTGAAATCGCCGCTCATCGGGCGTCGCGGCCCGACTGCCGCGCCGCGTGGCGCTGTGCGTGATCCGCGCTGCAGAACGGCTGACCGGCGACGACGATCGAGTCGCTTTCCGGCGCGTGCACGCCGCACTCGGCGCAACGGATCATGGGTTCGGCAAGTTGCGGCGCAGCGGACTTGCCCTGTGCGCCAGCGGCGCCGTTGCCCGGGCGCTGCCCGCTCGCGGCACCGGACGACGAGGCGCCCGTACGCGACGACGTACGCGCATCAGCGCGGCGCAGCGCCTTCACGAGCCAGTTCCCGACGATGAACAGCAGAATCAGCAGAAAGATTTGTCGCATGGTGACGGTCAGACCACAGGGCGGTGCAACAGCACCTCGAAAACGAAACGGCTGCCGACGTACGCAAGCAGCAACGCAACAAACGACGCGAGCACCCAGCGCAACGCCGCGCGACCCCGCCAACCGGACACCTTGCGGGCTGTCAGCAGCGCACCGAACATCAGCCACGAGAGAATCGCAAACACGGTCTTGTGATCGAGGCTGAGCGCACGATCCACGAGCTGCTCGCTAAAGAGGATGCCGGAAAGGAGTGTCAGCGTCAGCAGCACGAAGCCCGCGCCAATCAGACGGAACAGCAGTTTTTCCAGCGTCAGGAGCGGCGGCAGTGTATCGAGCCAGCTCGACAGCCAGCCGTTCCCCGCCGCCGCATTCTGGCGTTGCAGCGCGCCGCCGCGCATCGCGTGCAGCCGGCGCTCGACGAGCAGCATCAATACAGCGTGCAACGCCGCAATCGCGAAGAGACCGTACGCGACGTTGGCGATCAGAAAATGCAGCTTGAACATCGGCGCCGCCGAATACGGCAGCACGCGCACGCCGTTGAACGCGAGCGGCATCAGCGACGCCACGCACGCGAGCGGCAGCACCAGCAGACGCAAGCCATCGAGCGGGAAAAAAAAGCTTTCGATCCAGTAGATGCCGGCACCGAGCCAGAACATCGCCGACAGCGCGAACGCGAACCCGAACACCATCGCGTTCTGCGGAAAGATGGTGGTGTGCAACAGCACCCCGTGCGCCAGCAGCGCGACCAGCAGCAGCGCGCGGCCCGCCTGGCTCATGCCAGAGGCCGCCGACAGGCCCGCCGCAGCCGGCACCGCCGGCACGCTCTCGAGCACCGGGCGCAAGGCGGTGTGCCGGTGCGCGCGCCACCCGGCGACCGCGAGGCCGCCGTACAGGAGAGCGGTGAGGGCATACAGTACAATATCCATATTCGAAGTTTACACCAGGCCCCTGCCTAGCGACGTCTCCTGCTTCGCGCTGCACGGGCCGCACTGTACATCGCTCCCCATGCTCGACAATCTGACTCAACGGATGGCGCGCGTCGTCAAGACGCTGCGCGGCGAAGCCCGGCTCACCGAGGCGAACACCCAGGAAATGCTGCGCGAAGTGCGCCTCGCGCTGCTCGAGGCCGACGTGGCGCTGCCCGTCGTGCGCGAATTCATCGCCAAGGTGAAGGAGAAGGCGCTCGGCGAGGAAGTGCTGAGCAGCCTCTCGCCGGGCCAGGCGCTCGTCGGCGTGGTGCAGCGCGAGCTGACCGCGGTCATCGGCGGCGACTACGAAGGCAAGGCGGCGGAGCTGAATCTCGCCGTGACTCCGCCGGCCGTCATCCTGATGGCGGGTCTGCAGGGCGCCGGCAAGACGACCACCGTCGGCAAGCTCGCCAAACTTCTGCGCGAGAAGTACAGGAAGAAAGTGCTCACCGTGTCCTGCGACGTCTACCGCCCCGCTGCGATCGCGCAGCTGAAGACGGTGACCGAACAGGTCGGCGCGGACTTCTTCCCGTCGGAACCCGATCAGAAACCGGTCGACATCGCGCGCGCCGCCGTCGACTGGGCGAAGCGCCACTATCACGACGTCCTGCTCGTCGATACGGCCGGGCGTCTTGGCATCGACGAAGTGATGATGCAGGAAATCGCCGCGCTGCACAGCACGTTGAAGCCAGCGGAAACGCTCTTCGTCGTCGATGCGATGCTCGGTCAGGATGCCGTCAACACGGCGAAGGCGTTCAATGACGCCCTGCCGCTCACCGGCGTCGTACTGACGAAGCTCGATGGCGACTCGCGCGGTGGCGCGGCGCTATCGGTGCGCCACGTGACGGGCAAGCCGATCAAGTTCGTCGGCGTCGCGGAAAAACTCGACGGCCTCGAAATCTTCTATCCGGACCGCATGGCAAACCGGATTCTCGGCATGGGCGACATTCTGGCGCTCGTCGAGGAAGCCCAGCGCGGCGTCGATGTGCAGGCCGCGCAGAAGCTCGCCGACAAGGTCAAGAAAGGCGGCGACTTCGACCTCAACGATTTCCGCGCGCAGCTTTCGCAGATGAAGAACATGGGCGGCCTGTCGACGCTCATGGACAAACTGCCTGCCCAGTTCCAGCAGGCCGCAGCCGGCGCCGATATGAACCAGGCTGAAAAGCAGATGCGCCGCATGGAAGGCATCATCAACTCGATGACGCCGCAGGAGCGCGCCAAGCCCGAACTGATCAAGGCCACCCGCAAACGTCGCATTGCAGCAGGCGCGGGCGTGCAGGTACAGGAAGTCAACCGCATGCTGAATCAGTACGACCAGATGCGCACGATGATGAAAAAGTTGAAGGGCGGCAACATGCAGAAGATGATGCGCGGCATGAAGGGCATGCTCCCCGGTATCCGCTGATTGCGCACGCCACGCGGAGCGGCGGCGGCACATGCTCGCCGCCGCGCCGAAGCGGTACGCGCGTTTTGCGACGCGCGGGTTATGCGGGTTTATGCTATACCGTGTGCCGCCGTTCTCTCCCACACTATGTATACAGTTACCGCCTGCCAGACGTCATGAACCGCGAAGAAGCTCTCCACGTTTTCAGCCACTCCGAAGAAATCGTTTCGGCCAGCGACGTCAGCGCGTCGATCACGCGGATGGCCGGCGCCATCGGCGCCGAAATGAGCGAGGATTTCCCGCTCGTGCTGTCGGTGATGGGCGGCGCAGCGGTGTTCACCGGCATGCTGCTGCCGCACCTCGATTTCCCGCTCGAATTCGACTACATCCACCTGACCCGCTATCGCAACACGACTCAAGGCGGCAGCGAGATGCAATGGCGCGTCGCCCCGGCGGAATCGGTGAAGGACCGGGTCGTGCTCGTGCTCGATGACATCCTCGATGAAGGCGAGACGATGGCCGCGATCCGCAACCGCATCCTCGCGATGGGCGCGAAGCGCTTCCTCTGTGCGGTCCTGTGCGAAAAGATCATCCCGAAAGCCAAGCCGTTGCACCCGGACTTCTGTGGCTTCGAGGTGCCAGATCGCTATGTGTTCGGCTGCGGGATGGATGCCAAGGGTTACTGGCGCAATCTGCCGACTATCCGCGCATTGACCGAGGGCGCGTAATACGCCTTCGGCACAAGGTAGCGCCAATGAAAAAGCGGCCCGCGGGCCGCTTTTTTACATACCGACTGACTGCAACCGGTTCGAATCAGAGCTGATGAACGAAGGCCTTGATACCCGCCAGTATCATCTCGACTGAAATGGCCGCCAGCACGAGCCCCATCAGCCGCTCGAAGGCCATCACGGTACGCTCGCCAAGCAGGGCCTGAATCCGCTCCGCCAGCACCAGCACGATCGCGCAGACGACCATTGTGACGGTCAGCGCCCCGATCCACTCGAAGGTCTTGCCCGGTGCCTGCGATGTCAGCAGCATCACCGTAGCCAACGCTGACGGGCCAGCGAGCGCAGGAATCGCAAGCGGCACGATCAGCGGCTCGCCGCCTCGAACATCGCCACCGAACGGGCCGTCCGGATGCGGGAAAATCATCCGGAGCGCGATCAGGAAGAGCACGATCCCGCCACCGATCCGCAACGACAGGTCCGTGAGACTCATCATTCGCAGAAAGCGGTCGCCGACGACCATGAACACCAGCAGGATCACAAACGCGATCGCGATTTCCCGCAGGATCACGACGACCCGCCGATTCGGAGCTACGCCCCGCAGGCAGCCGATGAACAACGGGATATTGCCGAGCGGATCCGTGATCAGAATCAGCAGAACCGTCGCGGACAGGAAGTTGTACTCCACCGTCCGCTCCGCTTAGCGGACAAGCGCTGCGCGAATCTTCTCCGTCACCGTGACGGCTGCACTGTCGACCGGCAGCAGCGTCGCCTCCGTATCGCGGCGGCCCTGGTACTCGACCTTGCCGTCCTTCAGGCCACGATCACCGATCACGATCCGGTGCGGCACGCCAATGAGCTCCCAGTCGGCGAACATCACGCCGGGGCGCTCGCCGCGATCGTCGAGAATCACGTCGACGCCGGCTGCGACCAGTTCCGCGTACAGCCTGTCGGCCTGCTCGCGCACGGCTTCACTGCGGTCGTAGCCCATCGGGCACAGCACGACTTCGAACGGCGCGATCGATTCCGGCCAGATGATGCCCTTGTCGTCGTAATTCTGTTCGATCGCGGCGCCAAGGATACGCGTGATGCCGATGCCGTAGCAGCCCATGATCATCGGCTGCGGCTTGCCGGATTCGTCGAGGAAGGTCGCGTTCATCGCTTCCGAGTACTTGCTGCCGAGCTGGAACACGTGGCCGACTTCGATGCCGCGGCAGATGTCGAGCACGCCCTTGCCATCCGGCGACGGATCGCCCTTCACCACATTGCGGATGTCCGCGACAATCGGCTCAGGCAGATCGCGGCCCCAGTTCACGCCCGTGGTGTGGAAGTCGATCTCGTTCGAGCCGACGACGAAGTCGCTCATGTTCGCAACCGTGCGGTCCGCGACCACCGTGACCGGCTTGTTTGTGCCGACCGGGCCGAGGTAACCGGGCGGGGTGCCGAACCACTCGACGATCTCTTCTTCCGTCGCGAAACGGAATTCACCGAGACCCGGGATCTTGCTCGCCTTGATCTCGTTCATGTCGTGATCGCCGCGCAGCATCAGCAGCCAGATGGTGGGCTCGGCGCCTTCGTTTTCCGTCGCGAGGACGATCGACTTGATCGTGCGTTCGAGCGGAATGTCGAGGTACTCAGCGACAGCTTCGCACTTGGCTTTGCCGGGCGTCGGGGTCTTTTTCATCGGCTCGGTGGGCGCCGCGCGTTGTGCGATGAGCGGCAGCGCTTCCGCAGCTTCGACGTTCGCCGCGAAGTCGGAGGTGGGACAGTACGCGATTGCGTCTTCGCCGGTGTCCGCGATCACGTGGAATTCATGTGAGCCGCTGCCGCCGATCGAGCCGTTGTCCGCCGCGACTGCGCGGAAATCGAGGCCGAGGCGCGTGAAGATGCGGACGTAGGCGTCGTACATCTTCCGGTACGACTCGCGCAGACCGTCCATGTCCTTATCGAACGAATAGGCATCTTTCATGATGAACTCGCGGCCGCGCATCACGCCGAAACGCGGACGGATTTCGTCGCGGAACTTCGTCTGGATCTGATAGAAGTTCACCGGCATCTGCCGGTAGCTCTTGATCTGGTTGCGCGCAATATCGGTCACGACTTCTTCGTGCGTCGGCCCGATCACGAAATCGTTCTGCTTGCGATCCTTCAAGCGGAGAAGTTCCGGACCGTACTTCTCCCAGCGGCCCGACTCCTGCCACAGTTCGGCCGGCTGAACGGCCGGCATCAGCAGTTCGATGGCACCTGCCCGGTTCATCTCCTCGCGCACGATGGCTTCCACCTTGCGGATCGAGCGCAGCCCGACTGGCAGGTAGTTGTAAATGCCGCCGGCGACGCGACGGATCATGCCGGCGCGCACCATCAACTTGTGGCTGACGATTTCGGCGTCAGCGGGAGCTTCCTTCAGGGTGCCGATAAAGAAACGGGAGGCTTTCATTCAGAATTTTCCAAAAGCGGCGGCACAATCTGAGCCGTCCAAAGAGATCAAACGGGGAATTCGCGGACCATGGCGCCGACGCGGCGGCACCATGCGCGGACGGCTGTGCCAATCCGCAGGGTCTGATCCGGAGACTACCTCGACGACGCCCTGTTGCGGCGAATCGTTCCAATCTGGTGCGATTCGGTGCGTCAGGACCGTTATCTGTTTATAATCAAAGCAATTTTAAAGGATTCGAAGGTGGTTGTATGCTGGATCGTGAAGGCTTTCGCCCGAACGTCGGCATCATCCTCTTGAACGCGCACAACGAGGTGTTTTGGGGCAAGCGGCTCCGTGAACATTCCTGGCAGTTTCCGCAAGGGGGCATCAAATATGGTGAAACCCCCGTGCAAGCGATGTATCGGGAGTTACACGAAGAAACCGGCCTGCTTCCGGAGCACGTCAAGGTCATCGGTCGCACGCGCGACTGGTTGCGTTACGAGGTGCCGGACAAGTTCATCAAGCGTGAAGTACGCGGTCACTACCGCGGCCAGAAACAGATCTGGTTCCTGCTCCGGATGGTTGGGCGCGACTGCGATATTTGCCTGCGCGCCACCGATCACCCGGAGTTCGATGCGTGGCGCTGGAACGAGTACTGGGTGCCGCTCGACTGTGTCATCGAGTTCAAGCGGGATGTGTATCAGTTGGCGTTGACGGAATTATCGCGTTTTCTGCGCCGCGCGGCGCCACGTGGGGAAAAGCCAGGCGGGCATCATGCGCCGCGCTACCCCCGCATGGTAACGTCCGTGGCGGCGTCGGAAGACTCGTCAGTGTCGCTGGTGACGGTCGAGACGTCGATTCGCACGACGATCGAAACGGATTGTGGGGAAACCGAAAGCTCCATCGTCCGCACGTCGACGTACATGCGCGATTGAACCCCTGTGCGGCAATCCAGTTGCCGCATCTGCCGGCGCGGCAACTGGATTGCCGCGCCGGTGTTTCGAGGAAATCATATTGAAAGCATTTGGTCTCGCCGCGGCGTGTGTCGCCACGGGCGCTCTGCTGGCTGGCTGCGCACATTCGAACACCCCCAGCAACAAGGACGACAGCGCGTTCGCCTACCTGCTCGACAAACCGTCCACGTGGGTTGAAAACAAGGTCGACACCTTGCCACCTCTGCCGCGGGATAGCGACCTTCTGCCGTTCGATGTGTCACAAAACACGCCGCTGGAGTTCTCGCTCGATGCCAAATCGGTGAGCGTCGGTTCGGATGGCGTTGTGCGGTATACGGTCGTGGTGACAAGCCCGAGCGGCGCACGCAACGTGAACTACGAAGGCATTCGCTGCGATACCTACGAGTGGCGACTGTATGCTGGACTCAACGAGGATCACAACGGCTGGGACCGAACGGTTGCCAACGACTTTACTCGCATTGAAAACGGCAACTTGAACGCCTATCATGCGTCGCTGTATCAGGACTATTTCTGCGCGAACAAGATCCCGTTGGGGAAAGCGAACCAGATCGTTGATAACGTTCGCTATCACCGCACTCAAAGCGTGCTGGTACGCTGAGATTCAGTTGCACCGGGCACACCCCGGCTGAAGATACGAAAAAGCCGCTTCGATCAGTTGAAACGGCTTTTTTGCGTGTGCGACGCCATGGCTTACGTTGCCTGCGTTGCTGACCGCGCCCGAACTTCTGCCATCTTGGCTATCGCTCGGCACGAATCTCGGCAAGACGAGGGGTACGCTCAGACGAGCACCAGGTTGTCCCGATGGATCAATTCCGGCTCCAGCATGTAGCCGAGCACCGCCTCGATATCACCGCTGGGCCGCCGCTGAATCAGCTTCGTTTCCGCGCTGCTGTAGTTTGTCAGGCCGCGTGCCACCTCCCGTCCCGCAACGCTCAGGCAGGCAATGACCTCACCGCGAGCGAACGCGCCCTGCACGCCGACAACGCCGATCGGCAACAGGCTCTTGCCTCCTGCTGTCAGCTTCTCGACAGCACCGTCGTCGATCACGACATGACCGCGCACCTGCAAATGGTCTGCCATCCACTGCTTGCGCGCAGCCATCCGCGCCGTGCGCGCGATCAGCTGGGTTCCAATTGCCTCACCGGATGCGAGCCGCGCGAGCACATCAGCTTCGCGGCCGCTGGCGATGACTGTGTTTGCGCCGCTATGCGCCGCTCGCTTCGCAGCAAGAATCTTGGTCAACATGCCACCGCGGCCGATACTTGAACCAGCGCCGCCTGCCATCGCCTCGAGTTCCGGCGCGCCCGCGTCAGCCTGCTCAACGAGCGAGGCCGACGGATCCTTGCGCGGATCCGCGGTATACAGACCTTGTTGATCGGTGAGAATGATCAGCGCATCGCCTTCGATCAGGTTCGCGACCAGCGCACCCAGCGTGTCGTTGTCGCCGAACTTGATTTCGTCGGTGACGACCGTGTCGTTCTCGTTAATGATGGGCACCACACCGAGACGCAGCAGCGTAAGCAGCGTCGAACGTGCGTTCAGGTAGCGTTCGCGATCGGCCAGGTCGGCGTGCGTAAGCAGGATCTGCGCGGTACGGATCGAATGCTCGGCAAACCGGCTCTCGTACACCTGTGCGAGCCCCATCTGCCCGACCGCGGCAGCCGCCTGCAGTTCATCGATCTCACGCGGCCGCTTCGTCCAGCCAAGGCGTTGCATTCCTTCCGCAATCGCGCCCGAACTGACGAGCACGACTTCCTTGCCCTGCGAGCGTAACGCGGCGATCTGCGCGGCCCAGCGGCCGATCGCCGCGTGATCGAGCCCGCGCCCGTCGTTGGTGACGAGACTCGAGCCGACTTTCACTACAAGGCGCCGGGAATCGGCGATGACGGAACGCATTGTGCGCGGTCTCCCAAGATAATGCGTGATGCCTGCTGACGCCCCACGAAACCGCGTCGCGGGAGCTTGAACGGCTAGAGGCTGCTATTCCTGTTACTGCGCAGCTTCTCCGCCGGCCTCGCCTTCCTGCTTCTCGCGAAAGCGCACGTCCGCGGCGAGATCTTCGGCCTCGGCTGCACGCCGTGCGTCAGAGTGGGCCGCGACGTAGTCATAGATCGCGTAGCAAAGACTCTCGCAGCCCTGCCCGGTCAGTGCCGATATCTCAAACACCGGACCGTCCCATTCGTAGCGCTTGAGGAAATCCGCGACGCGCGCTTCGCGCTCTTCTTCGGGCACCATGTCGAGCTTGTTCAGCACGAGCCAGCGCGGCTTCTCGAAGAGCGTCTCGTCGTATTTGCGCAGCTCGTTGACGATGGCCCGCGCTTCCGCGACCGGGTCCACCGCGTCATCAAACGGTGCAAGATCGACGATATGCAGCAGCACGCCCGTGCGCTGCAGATGGCGCAGGAACTGGTGGCCAAGCCCGGCACCTTCAGCCGCGCCTTCAATCAGACCTGGAATGTCGGCGATCACGAAGCTGCGGCTCGGCCCGACGCGCACGACACCGAGGTTCGGCGCGAGCGTGGTGAACGGGTAATCGGCGATCTTCGGCTTCGCGTTCGATACCGACGAAATAAAGGTCGATTTGCCGGCGTTCGGCATGCCGAGTAGACCGACATCCGCGAGCACTTTCAACTCGAGACGCACCATGCGCCGCTCACCGGGTTTGCCATCGGTTTTCTGTCGCGGCGCGCGATTCGTACTCGACTTGAAATGCAGGTTGCCGAGACCGCCCGCGCCACCCTTCGCGATCTGGACCGTTTGATTGTGCTCGGTGAGGTCGGCGATCAGTTCGCCTGTGTCCATATCGGTAATGATCGTGCCGACCGGCATGCGCAGCGTAATGTCGTCGCCGCCTTTGCCATAGCAATCCGCACCGCGCCCGTTTTCTCCGTTGCGCGCCAGATGCTTTTTCGCATAACGATAGTCGATCAGCGTGTTGATGTTGCGATCTGCCACCGCATACACGCTGCCGCCACGCCCGCCGTCGCCGCCATCCGGACCTCCGAATGGGACGAACTTCTCGCGGCGCATCGACGCGCTGCCATCCCCTCCGTCGCCGGCGATGACTTCAATCCTCGCTTCGTCAATGAACTTCATGAGTTACTCCGTCCCGTGTTTGATGCTATTTTGCCGCGCCCTTTGCGCGTTGACCAATCTTCCGAGTGGCCAGCCACCGTTGCAGGCGGCAATAAAAAAGGCCCCGCCAACTTCGCGGGGCCTTTGTTCCGGTCCTGAAGCCCGTGCCTGATTAAACTCAGGCTGCTGCCGGGACTACGTTGACCAGATGCTTCTTGTCAGCGCCTTTCGTCGTGAACTTGACGTGGCCGTCCGTCAGCGCGAACAGGGTGTGATCCTTGCCGATACCAACGTTTTCACCCGGGTGCATACGCGTGCCGCGTTGGCGCACGATGATGCCGCCAGCGTTGATGGCCTGACCGCCGTACACTTTCACGCCGAGACGTTTCGACTCGGAGTCGCGGCCGTTCCGGGACGATCCGCCTGCCTTTTTGTGTGCCATGTGATTGCTCCTTGACCGGTGCGCTTACGCGTTGATCGCGTCGATGCGCAGTTCGGTGTAGTTCTGGCGGTGGCCGCCATGCTTCTGGTAGTGCTTCCGGCGACGCATCTTGAAGATGGTCACTTTTGCGTGACGACCTTGAGACACGACGGTAGCCTTGACGGAAGCCCCACTGACCAGCGGCGTACCGAACTTAATCGATTCGCCTTCGCCCACTGCGAGAACCTGGTCGAGCGTGATTTCAGCGTCAATGTCTGCCGGTATCTGTTCTACTTTAAGTTTTTCGCCGACAGCAACCTTATACTGCTTGCCGCCGGTTTTTATGACCGCGTACATTGAGAACCTCACTCTGTATTCATTTTCCCGACGCACCACGCGCGGAAACCTGTGATTATACATAGAGTTAGCTGTTCGGTCAAAAACGGTTGACATCCGCCCGGAAGGCCGCCATCCCTGGCTGAATGGCCAAACATGCGCCGATCTCCCGGTCTGCGGCGCGGAATGGACGCGATTCGCCTTATAATTCGCGGCACTACTCCTATTCGCCATCATGTCGTCGACTGCCACCCCCTCCCCCAACGCCGCCAGCCTCCTCGCCCCGATCGCCGAAGACATGCAACAGGTGAATCGCGTTATCCGGCACCGTCTGGCGTCTGAGGTGATGCTGATCAACCAGATCTCCGAGTACATCATCAGCGCCGGAGGCAAGCGCCTGCGCCCCGCGCTGCTGCTGCTCGTGGCGGGCGCACTTGGCGAGACGACAGGCGCGAAACACGAACTGGCTGCGGTCGTCGAGTTCATCCATACGGCCACGCTGCTGCACGACGACGTCGTCGACGAGTCCGATCTGCGCCGCGGCCGCCAGACCGCCAATGCCCTGTTTGGTAACGCGGCGAGCGTGCTGGTGGGCGATTTCCTGTACTCGCGCTCGTTCCAGATGATGGTCGCGGTTGGCAAGATGCGCGTGATGGAGATTCTGTCCGAGGCGACGAACATCATCTCCGAAGGCGAAGTGTTGCAACTTCTGAATATGCACGACGCCGACGTCGACGAAGCCCGCTACATGCAGGTGATCCGCTACAAGACGGCAAAGCTGTTCGAGGCCGCCGCCCAGCTCGGCGCCGTACTTGCCGGCGCCGACGCTACGATCGAATCGGCCGCCGCGGAATTCGGCCGCCGCATCGGCACAGCGTTCCAGATCATGGACGACTGGCTCGACTACACGGGCACGGCAGAATCAATGGGCAAAAACGCCGGCGACGACCTCCGCGAAGGCAAGCCCACGCTACCCCTCATCTATCTGATCGAGCGCGGCACACCGGAACAGTCCGCACTTGCGCGCGAGGCGATCGAACAGGGCGGCACCGACCGCTTCGAAACCATTTTTGAGGCTATCACGCGCTCGGGCGCGCTGGATCACACGCTCGAATGTGCAAAGAAGGAAGCACAGGCCGCCGCCACCGCAATTTCTTCGTTTCCCGATTCCATTTACAAAGAAAGCCTGCTAGAATTATGTTCTTACTCGACGGCGAGGCAGTCCTAAACAAGACTGGAACGCTGTTGTAGTCCAAGCAGTACAATTCGGGGTGTAGCTTAGCCTGGTAGAGCGCTACGTTCGGGACGTAGAGGCCGGAGGTTCGAATCCTCTCACCCCGACCAGAATTTTGAAAAACCGCGCAGAAACTGCGCGGTTTTTTTTCGCCCGTACGGCATGCACGGGCTGTCGGCCTACGCCATTCGGCCAGGCCGGCGCATCTGGCACCCTCTGCTATATTCTCCCCATCCCATCTCCAATACTTCGCGACGCGTGGAACAAATTCCCTTATGGGCGCAAATAGGCGCCATCCTCCTGTTGCTTGTCTGCTCTGGTTTTTTTTCCATCTCGGAGACGGCAATGATGGCGCTGAATCGCCATCGCCTGAAGCACCTCGCCAATCAGGGCACGCTCGGCGCGAAGACGACACAGGCGCTTCTGGCACACACTGACCAACTGCTGAGCGTCATCCTGATCGGCAACAATCTGTTGAACACGATCATTCCGGTGATGACCACGTCGATCGCACTGCGCACCTTCGGCCACGATAATCTGGTGCTGTCAATCGCGACCGGCATCGTCGCATTTCTGATCATCGTATTTGCGGAAATTACGCCCAAAATCGTCGGCGCAACGTTCCCGGAAAAAATCGCGCTGCCTGCCAGCCTGCTGATCGCGCCGATGATGCGCATCGCGCGGCCTGTCGTCTGGTTCGTCAATCTGTTCGCAAATGGCATCCTGCGGCTGCTGCACATCAACACAAAAGGGGGCCGCGACCAGCGCCTGTCCACCGAGGAACTGCGCACAATCGTGCTTGAATCCGGCAGTTTCATGCCGACCAAGCACCGCAGCATCCTGCTGAACCTGTTCGACCTCGAAAACATATCGGTCGAAGACGTGATGATTCCGCGCCGCCGTATCGAGGCACTCGACTTCGACGCGCCCTTCGAGCAGATCCTGCATCAGCTCGAAACCTGCTATCACAACAAGCTGATCGTCTATCAGGGCGACATCGACCGGGTGCTCGGCGTTCTGCACGTGCGCAAGACGCTAGCGGCGCTTCATAACCAGGAGCTGGAGCGCGAAACGTTGCGTGAGCTGCTGGCCGAGCCTTATTTCGTACCGACTGGTACGCCGGTGTTCCAGCAACTCCAGTATTTTCAGGAAAGCCGTCAGCGCACCGCGCTCGTCGTGAATGAATACGGCGAACTGCAAGGTCTGGTGACACCGGAAGACATCATCGAGGAACTGATCGGTGAGTTCACCACGTCGATCCCACGTAGCGCAAGTTCACGCGGTGGCTGGGATGAGAACGGCGAATGTATCGTGGCCGGCAGCATGCCGTTGCGCGAGTTGAACCGCTGGCTGCACCTCACACTGCCCACCGACGGCCCGAAGACGCTCAACGGCCTCATTCTCGAGATCCTCGAAGAGATTCCCGAAGGCGACGTCTGCGTGCGCATCGGCGACGTGAAGCTCGAAGTCATGCGTAGTGACGATCAGGCTATTCGCACCGTCAAAATATTCCGTCCGGGCCCACGTGCCGGCGCAAAAGTAAAAAAGACACTTCGAGACTAGCCGGATGGCCGAGTGGTGCATCGGCACGCGAGACACGATGATGGAACCATCGTGTTCTACAGGCGGCTTCTGGCCGATTTTCGATGCACTCCTCCGCTCCTCATTTCAAGCCTTCCAACGCTGCGTGGCCTCGCCCGGCAACTGCCGCTGGATCGCCGGCCAACTCCGCCGGCGGGGACCCGGACGCGCCATCTGCAGCAGCGCCGCATGCAAACGGCGCTTTCGGCGCTTCAGTGTCTGAAGTGTCCCTCGCTGCGGGGGCCGACAGCACTCCCGCCGTTCAGCTCCTGACCGATACGCTCCTGGAAGCAGCACGGCGCGACGCGTCGGATCTGCACATCGAACCCGCTGAACAAGGTTGGCGGATACGCCTGCGGATCGACGGCGTATTGCATGAGTTCGCACGGCCGCCCTCCCATCTGCGCGATGCGTTTATCACGCGCGTGAAAGTGCTCGCCCGCATGGATATCGCCGAGCGTCGTATCCCGTTGGACGGCCGGCTGCGGCTCACGGTGGCACCAGGCCGGATCGAGGACTATCGCGTCAACTCACTGCCGACGCTGCACGGTGAAAAGCTCGTCCTGCGGCGTCTGGAAGCGCTGCCGTCGACTTTGTCGCTCGACGCCCTCGGACTTGATCCTTTGCAGGGCGAAGCAGTCGCCGCAGCGATCCGCGCACCACACGGCCTCGTGCTGGTAACCGGACCGACCGGTAGCGGAAAAACGCTGTCGCTGTATTGCTTCCTGCAGATGCTCAACGCAGAAACGCGCAACATCTGTTCAGTCGAAGACCCGGCCGAAATCCAGCTGGCAGGCATTAATCAGGTCAGCGTCCGCGAGAAAGCCGGACTTACATTCGCAGTCGCCCTGCGGGCGTTCCTCCGCCAGGATCCGGATGTGATCATGGTCGGCGAAATCCGCGACGAAGAAACGGCCGATGTCGCGGTGAAGGCCGCACAGACCGGCCACCTCGTACTCTCGACGCTGCATACGAACGATGCGCCCGCCGCCATCGCACGCCTGATCGACATCGGCGTGGAGCCGTACAACCTCGCGGCAGCATTGCGTATGGTGACGGCACAACGTCTCGTCCGACGGCTCTGCGAAGCGTGCCGGACACCGGAGAACGAGTCAGCGACCGCCCTGCGCGCAGCCGGCTTTCCTGAGGATCAGGTCGCCGGCTGGCATCCCTATGCGGCGCGCGGCTGCCCCGCGTGCCACCGTATCGGCTATCGCGGTCGCATCGGCGTCCATCAGGTGATGGCGGTGTCCGACGCGACCCGCGAACTGATCGTCGCGCGCGCGGGCGCTCATGCCGTCGCGAAGCAGGCACATGCCGAGCATGTCACTACGCTGCGTGAAGCCGCCCTCGCGCGGGTGCGCGACGGCACAACCAGTCTCGCAGAAGCGCTCGCCGCCACCGAGATCGCATGAGAACCTCCGGCTCATCCCTCGAGGCATCGCCCGATCTGCGCTTTTCCTGGCGTGCCGTTGATGCCAACGGTCTGCGACGTGCGGGCAGCGTGATTGCGCCCGATGCAGGCACCGCCCGCGCAATGCTAAGGCGTGACAGCCTGTACGTGTACGAACTCGACGCACGTGGTGAAGCGCCTCGCCCGAAAGCGCGCGCCATCGAAGTCACCTCGTTCACGCGCCAGCTCGCCAGTCTTCTTCGCGCCGGTTTGCCGCTCGCGCCTGCGCTTGAACTCCTCGCGCAATCATCGGGACGACGCGATGGGCGCGGCATGTCGCGAATCGTCGGTGCCCTCGCTCGCGACATTACCTCGGGGCTGCATTTTTCCGACGCGCTCGCGCGGCACCCCACGCAGTTCAATTCACTTTATTGTCAGTTGATAAGAGTAGGTGAAGCATCGGGTGCGCTGGCTACGGTGTTGGCGCGCGTCGCCGACGACCGCGAACGCGCCGCCGCGCAGCGTGCGAAGGTGCGCGCCGCCCTCACCTATCCGGCAGCGATCCTGCTGCTCGCACTCGCCATTACAGCTGCGCTGCTGGTCTGGGTTGTGCCGACGTTCCAGCAGATCTTCGATGGCTTCGGTGCAAAGCTCCCTGTGCCTACCCAGCTCGTGATCGCGCTATCTGCGGGCGTCGCGAGATGGAGCGTGCCCACGCTCGCGTGCATCGTGATGACAGTGCTCGTGACGGCATACGTGCTACGGCGATCCGACACCGCGCGTAAATCGTTCGCGCGCTTTTCGCTCCGGCTGCCCATCGCAGGCGCTCTGCTGACGACGCTCTGCGCAGCCCGCTGGAGCCGTGCCCTCGGCACATTGCTGTCCGCAGGCACGCCGCTCACGGACGCATTCGACTCACTGACACACGCCACAGGCAATGCTTTCTTCGACAGCGCCACCGTCGACATTGGCGCACGCCTGCGGCGCGGGGAACGGCTCGCAGCCGCGATGCGCGCAACGCGCTGTTTTCCAGCAGAGATCGTTCAGCCCGTCGCCGTTGCCGAGGAGTCAGGCGCCCTGGCAGCGATGCTGAACGACGTGGCTTCGCTTGGCGACCGTCAGGTCGACGAAAAGATCGGCACGCTCGCGAGCCTGTGCGAACCGCTCGTCATCGTGGTACTGGGCGGGCTGGTCGGCGGCCTGGTGATCGCGATGTATCTTCCCATCATTCAACTCGGCAACGTGGTGTAGCATCGCTGCCAAATCCAATCATTCAGCCATGCGCGCCACCCTATCCGTGCCCGACTCGCCTTTCAACAACCCGTTGAGCCAGATCACAGCCAACCTGAGCGCGGTGTTCGGCACACTTCCCACAGGGTTACAGATGGCGTTCGCCGTTATGTTCGGGCTCGTCGTCGGCAGCTTCCTGAACGTCGTTGTACATCGGCTGCCTATCATGCTCGAACGTGCCTGGCGTGCCGAGGTCAGCGAAACGACGGGACAGCCGCCCGCTGACGACGGTCTGCCCGGCCGCTACAACCTGTGGCTGCCACGCAGCGCCTGCCCGCGCTGCGGCCATACGCTGAAGGCATGGGAAAACATTCCGTTGTTGAGCTATCTGGTGCTGCGTGGCCGTTGCTCGCAATGCCACACCCGGGTCAGCCTCCGCTATCCGGCAATCGAACTCGTCAGCGCCGCGTGTGCGGCCGGTGCACTCGTCACGTTCGGCGCGACGGGCGCAGCGCTGGCCGCGTTCGGTCTGTGCGCCGCACTGCTCGCCATGAGTGCCATCGATATCGATACGCACCTGTTGCCGGATTCCATGACGTTGCCGCTGCTATGGGCCGGGCTGATCATCAACTTCGATGGCACGTTCGCAACGCTGCATGACTCAGTGCTCGGCGCGATCGCGGGATATCTTGCGCTATGGTGCGTGCATTGGCTGTTCAAGCTCGTGCGGGGTATCGAAGGGATGGGCTACGGCGACTTCAAGCTTCTCGCCGCTTTGGGCGCGTGGCTCGGCTGGGCCGCGCTGCCGCAGATCGTATTGATTTCGGCCGTCGCCGGCGCGGTGGTTGGACTCCTCGCAACCTGGCGCGGCCGCATGCGCTTCGAAGAGCCGCTGCCGTTCGGTCCGTTCCTTGCCGCCGGCGGCGCTGCTACGCTCTTTCTCGGCACACCGCTTTATCAGATTCTCGGAGGCTGAGACATGTTTGCTGTGGGACTGACGGGTGGAATCGGCAGCGGCAAATCGACAGTCGCGGATCTTTTCGCCGCGCGCGGCGTTCCGGTCATCGACACCGATCTGATCGCGCATCGCATTACCGCACCCGGCGGTGCAGCGATGCAGAGGATCGCGAGCGAGTTCGGCACATCGTTTGTGGCGCCGGACGGCTCGCTCGATCGCGCGAAGATGCGCGCGCTGATCTTCAGCGACGACACCGCCCGGGAACGGCTCGAAGCGATCACGCATCCGCTGATCCGCGCCGAGACCGAACGCGAACGCAACGAGGCGCGCGGACCGTATCTGATGGTCGTGGTACCGCTGCTCGTCGAATCGGGCCGCTGGAAGACACGCGTGAACAGGGTGCTGGTCGTCGACTGTGCAGTCGAAACGCAGATTGCGCGTGTGATGCGCCGCAACGCATTCACGCGCGAACAGGTCCTCGCGATCATCTCGCGGCAGGCAACCCGGGACGAGCGCATCGCCGCTGCTGACGACGTGATCGTCAATGAAGGTGCGTCCGTCGAATCACTTGCTGAAGAAGTCGAAGAACTGCATCGCCGGTATGTTGCGCTTGCCGGCGGTTCGTGACACGTTGACGTAACCGGACCAGGACAGATGACTGCAGCCGTAGTGCGCACGCTGCAGCGAAGACACCGGCATGCAAGGGCAACGCTCATGCGGCGCAAGGCGCGCAGAACACAGGCAGCGCGCCTTGCGCCGCACCCATCGACCGCAAGCGCAAATGCCGCGCAGAAAATGCGCGCGAACCCGCGAAAAAAGTGTGTGATTGCTAGGGTAGTCGCACGGCATTAGAATGTCCTGCAATCCCGTCACCGACCACGCCAGAGGCGAGCGCGCTTGATCCTTTACGAGTATCCCTTCAACGAGCGAATCCGTACGCTGTTGCGCCTCGAGGACCTGTTCGAGCGCTTCACGTTCTTTCTGACCCAGGAGGACGCCAGGGAGCACCACGTCGCGCTGACAACCCTGTTCGAAATCTCCGAAGTCGCGGGCCGCGCGGATCTGAAGTCGGATCTGATGAAAGAGCTTGAGCGGCAACGTCAGACGCTTGCGCCGTTCCGCGGCAATCCGGGCATCGAGCAAAATGCGCTCGAGGCTGTCCTTGGTGAGATCGAGCAGACGCTGGCAGGACTCACGCAGATGCAGGGCAAGACTGGCCAGCATCTTGCGGACAATGAATGGCTCACTAGCATTCGCAGCCGCGCCATCATTCCCGGCGGAACCTGCAAGTTCGATCTGCCGTCTTATTACGCATGGCAGCAGACGCATCCCGATCAACGCCGGCAGGACATTGCCAAATGGGTTACGCCATTGCTGCCGCTGCGGGACGCCGCAACGATCGTGCTGCGGCTCGCGCGTGAATCCGGTCAGGCGTCGAAAGTGATGGCGATGCAGGGAAGCTACCAGCAAATGCTATCCGGCCGGTCGTATCAGCTCATGCAGGTGCGTGTGGTACCCGAATTGCGGGTGATCCCTGAAGCGAGCGCCAACAAGTACATGCTGTGGGTGCGATTCACCGTTCAGGATGGGGATCTGCGGCCGCGCGCAGTCGACGTTGATGTGCCCTTTCAGCTGACGCTGTGCAGCCTGTGAAGTTAAGCGAAGCAGGTCGTGCAGAACCGGCCCTTTGAACCGGCTAAAACCGCCCCCATATTTGGACTTGCCCCTGTTTTCGATTGATCGCCTGACCGTATGCCCACTGTCGTCAAATGCCCAACCTGCGGAAAGGACGTCCGCTGGACACCTGAAAACCGCTTCCGCCCATTCTGTTCCGAGCGCTGCAAGCAGATCGACCTCGGCGCCTGGGCTGCCGAGAAGTACAAGATCGGCGGCACGGATGAAGAACCGCCTTCTGACGAAACGCCTTCGAGCGGCTATAACCCGCATTGATACCTGGCGACCGGTCTCGACGGGCGGCGAGGCAATCCTCTACTTCTCCGCCGCGAGCCACTCCAGCACCGGAATGGTCGCCGGCAAAAGAGGCGATACGTCTGCGGGCAACGTCTGCCAGACGAAGGCCTGGCCTTCCCGTCCGTGCGGCTCGCCGCTCCAGTCCGTCACCTTGCAGAAATAGAGCCGCACGTACGCATGCGGGTAATCGTGTTCGAGCGTATGCCAGCGTTGGCTCGTCTTGACGTCGATCCCCAGTTCTTCATGCAGTTCGCGGCTGAGTGCGGCTTCGACCGATTCACCGTGCTCCAGCTTGCCACCGGGGAATTCCCAGTAGCCTTCATACGGCTTGCCGGCCGGCCGCTGCGCGAGCAGATAGCGTCCGTCCGGCTGCACCAGCACACCGACGGCCACTTCCGTCACCGGTCGTGTGCCGGACCTCTCCGCCGCGCCGGTCATGCCGCTGGCACCGGCGAAGCTTGCGACTTCCGGCCGGACCAGTCGCGCGCGAACTGCCACGCCACGCGGCCCGAGCGCGACCCGCGCTCCAATGCCCACACCAGCGCATCGCCCCGTGCCGCTTCAACTTCGGCGTCGCCGCAGCCGAAATGCCGCAGCCAGTGACCAACGATCGACAGATAGTCGTCCTGTTTGAACGGATAGAAGCTCACCCACAGCCCGAATCGCTCGGACAGTGAAATCTTTTCTTCGACCACTTCGCCGGGATGAATTTCGCCATCGGACGTGTGCTTGTACGTCTCGTTGTCGCTCATGTATTCGGGCATCAGATGGCGTCGGTTCGACGTCGCGTAGATCAGCACGTTGTCCGACTGCGCGGCCACCGAGCCATCGAGCGCCACCTTCAGCGCCTTATAGCCCGATTCACCTTCCTCGAACGAAAGATCGTCGCAGAACACGACGAAACGCTCCGGGCGCTGTGCGATCAGATCAACGATATCGCCGAGATCGTGCAGGTCGTCCTTGTCGACTTCGATCAGGCGCAACCCGTCTTTCGCGTAGGCGTTCAGGCAGGCCTTGATCAGCGACGACTTGCCCGTGCCGCGCGCGCCCGTCAGCAGCACGTTGTTGGCCGGCTGCTTCAGCACGAACTGGCGTGTGTTCTGTTCGATCAGCGATTTCTGCCGCTCGATGTTCTTGAGGTCGTCGAGCGTGATGGTCGAGATGGCAGGCACCGGCTGCAAATAGCCGCGGCCTTGTCGCTTGCGCCAGCGGAAAGCGACGGCCGCGGACCAGTCGATACTGAGTGCTGCTGGCGGAAGCATGGCTTCCAGACGGCCGAGTACCGCTTCGGCGCGAGTCAGGAACTGTTCGAGTTTGTCCATCGTTTATGCGTATCGGGATCGGAATCAGGAGCGGTAGTCGGCGTTGATGCTGACGTAGTCGTGAGAAAGATCACAGGTCCAGATCGTGGCCTGTGCGTCGCCTCGGCCCAGCACGACCCGAATCGCGATCTCGCTCTTCTTCATCACGCGCTGGCCGTCTTCCTCACGGTAGTCAGGGTTGCGACCACCGGCCTTCGCGACCAGCACGTCGTCGAGATACAGGTCGATCTTGTCGACATCGAGATCGTTCACGCCGGCATAACCGATTGCGGCGAGGATTCGGCCCAGGTTCGGATCCGAGGCGTAGAACGCGGTCTTCACCAGCGGCGAGTGTCCGATTGCGTAGGCGATCTGGCGGCATTCGGCCCCGTCCTTCCCACCCTGGACCTGCACCGTCATGAACTTCGTCGCGCCTTCGCCGTCGCGCACGATCAGTTGAGCGAGCGTCTGCGCGACTTCTGTGACGGCATCGCGCAACGCCGCGTAGGCTGGTGAATCGGTCGACGTCACGGCCGGCAGGCTCGACTTGCCCGATGCGATCAGGACAAACGAGTCGTTGGTCGATGTATCGCCGTCGATCGTGATGCAGTTAAACGAGCGGTCCGCTACATGCTTCACGAGCGCGTCGAGCACGGGTTGCGCGACGGCAGCGTCGAATGCGAGAAAGCCGAGCATGGTCGCCATATTCGGCCTGATCATGCCCGCGCCCTTGCTGATGCCGGTCAGTGTGACCGTGTGGCCGTCGATCGTCACCTGGCGCGACGTCGCCTTTGGCAGCGTGTCGGTCGTCATGATCGCCTGAGCAGCGTCGAACCAGTGCGCGGACTGGCGGTTCGCAAGCGCAGCGGGCAGGCCGGCCTTGAGACGGTCGACCGGCAGCGGCTCGAGAATCACGCCCGTCGAAAACGGCAGGATCTGTTCCGGCGCAACGTCCACCAGGCGTGCGAGTTCGACGCAGGTTTCGCGCGCGTGCGCGAGGCCCGGCTCACCGGTGCCAGCATTCGCGTTGCCGGTGTTCACCACCAGCGCGCGAATGCCCTTGCCGCCCGCGCGCACGCGGTCCAGATGCTCGCGGCACACCGTCACGGGCGCCGCGCAGAAGCGGTTCTGCGTGAACACGCCCGCGACTGTCGCACCGTCATCGACGGAAATGACGAGCACGTCCTTGCGGTTCGGCTTGCGGATATTCGCCTCCGCCCAGCCTAGCGTGACGCCAGCGATGGGATGCAGTTGAGCGGGATCGATCGAGGGGAAATTGACAGCCATGTTCGCGACCTGTCGGAGCTGAAAATGCCGGCTTGCAACCGGCATCGGGGATAAACATGAGCGGACCGGACAGGTGCCGGACCGCCGGGAATCGGCAAGAACCTGGAATCAGGCCGCGCAGAAACGACGCGGCGCGCTATTCGCGCGCCGCCTTCGATCTTACGCAATCTTGCCGTGGCACTGCTTGTACTTCTTGCCGCTACCGCATGGACAGGGGTCGTTGCGACCGACCTTCGGCACGCCGCCGTCGCCGAGCGACGGCGACACCGCATGCGAGCCGTGGCTCATCGCATCGCCGATCATCGCAGCAGCGGCATCGGCCGCGACCGGAACCGCGGCCGCTGCTTCAGCGGCTTCCGCGAACTCGGCGTGACGGAATTCGACGTTCTCCAGATGGCTGCCCTGCTCTTCATATTGCTCGGCCGCCTGCTCCAGCTGTTCCGGCGACTGGATCTGCACGTTCATCACCACCCGCGTGACTTCGAGCTTCACCGCGTCGAGCATTGCGGCGAAGAGTTCGAACGCCTCGCGCTTGTATTCCTGCTTCGGGTTCTTCTGAGCGTAACCGCGCAGATGGATGCCCTGACGCAGGTGATCGAGCGCCGCAAGGTGTTCGCGCCAGTTACGATCGAGCGTCTGCAGCATGATCGAGCGCTCAAACGCGCTGAACGACTCACGGCCGACCAGTTCGACCTTCGCTTCATAGGCCTCGTCCGCGGCCGCGAGCACGGCTTCAACGATTTCTTCGACATTGATCGATTGCGATTCATTGATCATTTCCTGAATCGCGAGGTCGAGCTGCCATTCGTTGCGCAGCACTTCTTCCAGTTCAGGCACATCCCACTGCTCTTCGATGCTGCCCGCCGGCACGAACTGATGGACGATGTCGGTGATCACGCCATGACGCATGGCGCCGATGGTTTCCGTGATGTCGTGCGCTTCGAGCAACTCATTGCGCTGCTGGTAGATGACCTTGCGCTGATCGTTCGACACATCGTCGTATTCGAGCAATTGCTTGCGAATATCGAAGTTGCGCGCTTCGACCTTGCGCTGCGCCGATTCAATCGAACGCGTGACGATCCCCGCTTCGATCGCCTCGCCTTCCGGCATCTTCAGACGATCCATGATCGAGCGCACGCGGTCGCCAGCAAAAATGCGCAGAAGCGGATCGTCAAGCGACAGATAAAAGCGCGACGAACCCGGATCGCCCTGGCGGCCCGCACGGCCGCGCAGCTGGTTGTCGATCCGGCGGGATTCGTGGCGCTCGGTGCCGATGATGTGCAGACCGCCGGCGGCTTTCACCTGATCGTGCAGCATCTGCCATTCATCATGCAGTTGCTGGATACGGCGGGCCTTTTCGTCCGTGTGAATCGATTCGTCGGCTTCGATGAATGTCGCCTGCTTCTCGACGTTGCCGCCGAGCACGATGTCGGTTCCGCGGCCGGCCATGTTGGTCGCGATCGTCACACGCTTCGGACGACCCGCTTCCGCAACAATGGCTGCTTCCCGCGCGTGCTGCTTGGCGTTCAGCACTTCGTGCGGCAGACCCGCCTTCTGCAGGAGACCGGAGAGCAGTTCGGAATTTTCGATCGACGTCGTGCCGACCAGCACCGGCTGGCCGCGCTCATGACAATCGCGAATATCGCGAATGACCGCGTCGTAACGTTCCTTCGCCGTCTTGTAGATCTGATCCTGTTTGTCGGTCCGCTTAGGCGGCCGGTTCGTCGGAATGACGACCGTTTCGAGCCCGTAGATCTCGTTGAATTCGAACGCTTCGGTATCGGCCGTGCCGGTCATGCCGGACAGCTTTGCGTACATGCGGAAGTAGTTCTGGAACGTGATCGAAGCGAGCGTCTGGTTTTCGCTCTGGATCTTGACGTGTTCCTTCGCCTCGACCGCCTGGTGCAAACCGTCCGACCAGCGACGACCCGACATCAGACGACCGGTAAATTCGTCGACGATCACCACTTCATTGTTCTGCACGACGTAGTGCTGATCCTTGAAGAAGAGCGTGTGTGCGCGCAACGCGGCGTACACGTGGTGCATCAGCGTGATGTTCTGCGGTGCGTAGAGGCTTTCACCTTCGCCAATCAGACCCCACTCGGAGAGCAGACGCTCGGCCTTCTCGTGGCCCGATTCGGTGAGGAACACCTGGCGCGCCTTTTCGTCGAGCGTGTAGTCGCCTGGTTTTTCGACGCCCGTGCCATCGGCCTTCTCTTCGCCGATCTGACGCTCGAGCAGCGGCGGCAATGCGTTCATGCGCACGTACAGTTCGGTGTGATCCTCCGCCTGGCCGGAAATGATCAGCGGAGTACGTGCTTCGTCGATCAGGATCGAGTCGACTTCGTCGACGACCGCGAAGTTCAGGGCCCGCTGCACGCGCGCGTCGGTCTCGTAGACCATGTTGTCGCGCAGGTAGTCGAAGCCGAATTCGTTGTTCGTGCCGTAGGTGATGTCCGCGGCGTACGCTTCCTGCTTCGCGGCGTGGTCCATCTGCGACAGGTTGATGCCGACCGTCAGACCGAGGAAGTTGTACAGCCGCCCCATCCACTCGGCATCACGCTGTGCGAGGTAGTCGTTCACCGTCACGACGTGGACGCCGCGCCCGGAGAGCGCGTTCAGGTAGGCCGCTAGCGTTGCGACGAGCGTCTTGCCCTCGCCGGTGCGCATTTCCGCGATCTTGCCGTAGTGGAGGACCATGCCGCCCACTAGCTGCACGTCGAAGTGACGCATATGCAGCACGCGCTTGCTCGCCTCTCGGCAGACCGCGAAGGCTTCCGGAAGCAGCTTGTCGAGAGATTCGCCGCTCGCCACGCGCTGACGGAACTCACCGGTCTTCGCGCGCAGTTGATCATCCGTCAACTGCTCGATCTGCGGCTCGAGCGCATTGATCGACGTGACGGTCTTTTGATATTGCTTGACGAGCCGCTGGTTGCGGCTGCCAAAAATCTTTTGTAGAAAACCGGTGGTCATCGGATCGGTGTCTGCGTCGCGGCTTCGGCCTGGTCACACGGTATGTGCATCCGGGAACGGAGGGGCCTCGGCGGCTTAGGTCCAAAAGTGAATTCGAATCTGGGATTTTAGCACGCACCCCCGGCTGCGCCTGTGTCAGTGGCGAGATCGCAAAGGGCCGCGCGACGCGCGATCCGGCTTACGTCGGCGCCGGCCTCGCGCGCACGTCACAGGGTACAATCCCGACATCGTCGCGCACGCGATGCGACGACACCGTCACCGGAAAATATGAGCCGCTTTTCGTCGTTTTCAAGGCCGCTTTCAAAGCAGAACAACGGGCGCCGTCCGCAGGCGGTCGCGGAGGTGCTCAATCGCACCGAAGCGTTTGCGGCGCTGCGCGCCGGGGTCGAGCAGATCGCCGCGCTGGAACGCGACCTTGCCCAATTGCTCCCCGATTATCTGGCGACGAGCGTCGAACCGGGTTTCATCAAGGACGGCGTGCTTGCGCTGTTCGCGGCGCACAACGCGCTGGCGGCACGCTTGCGGCATCTCGAACCACGACTGTTGTCCGACCTCCAGCAGCGCGGGTGGGCCGTCGATTCGTTGCGCATTCGTGTCCGCCCCCAAGCCATAAAAGAACCACCGCCGCCCAAGCAGGCCCGCATGACCGCACGCGGCGCCGAAGCGCTGCACGAACTCAGTCAGGCGCTCGAACCTTCGCCGTTGCAGGCCGCGCTGGCCAGAATGGCCGCCCGCCACCGCATCGGCAGCGGGACAAAAAAATAGCGGCCCATGTGGGCCGCTTATTTCCATTCTCTGCCAAGGCGTGGGATACGCCGCCTCGCACAATCACGCAAATGCGGTCTGCGTCTCGTAGCCGAAGCCGCGCGGCGCCGTCTGCGTGTCGTCGAAAGTGACGAGTTCGTACGAATCCTCGTGCGCCAGCAATTCGCGCAGCAGCGCATTGTTCAGCCCGTGGCCCGACTTGTACGCCGTGTACGACGCCAGCAACGGATGACCGACCACATACAGGTCGCCGATCGCGTCGAGCATCTTGTGCTTCACGAATTCGTCGTCATAACGCAGGCCGTCGTTGTTCAGAATGCGGTATTCGTCGAGCACGATGGCATTGTCCATGCTGCCGCCACGCGCCAGCCCGAGTTCGCGCATCATTTCCACTTCATGCGCGAAGCCGAACGTGCGTGCGCGTGCGATTTCCCGCACATACGACGTATTCGCGAAATCGACTTCGAGCGCCTGTCCGGTCTTGTCGACGGCCGGATGACGGAAATCGATCGTGAACTTCAGCTTGAAGCCGAAATACGGGTCGAGACGCGCGAACTTGTCGCCGTCGCGGATCTCAACCGGCTTTTTCACCTTGATGAATTTCTTCGGCGCGTTTTGCTGCTCGATGCCTGCCGACTGGATCAGGAACACGAACGACGCTGCGCTGCCGTCCATGATCGGGATTTCCTCCGCGGTGACATCGACATAAAGGTTGTCGATGCCGAGACCGGCACAGGCGGACATCAGGTGCTCAATCGTCGATACCCGCGCACCGTCCTTCTGCAGCACGGAAGCGAGACGCGTATCACCGATCGCCATCGCTTGCGCAGGGATCTCCACCGGCGTGGGCAGATCCACGCGCGTGAAGACGATGCCCGTATCAGGTGCGGCCGGGCGGAGCGTGAGCTCAACCTTGCGGCCGGAATGCAAGCCGATGCCGACCGTCTTGACGATCGATTTGATTGTGCGCTGCTTCAACATGATGGTCTTCTATTCGATTGAAAATCCCAATCGGGACTTTTTATTCCATAGCGCGAATTATACTCCATCCACTCGACATCGGGTTTTCACCGAACGTATCAATCTGTTTCTCATCATTACCTGGCGGGAAGCGTGACGGGCCGATGTCCGGAACGGAGGCGTTTCCGGTCATCGGCCCGCGTAACGGCCCGTCACAAAAGCGTCATTTCGCCGTTGTCCGCGTGCAACATGCGGTGCAACCCGCAGCGAAAAACGCCGCTTACGACTGGCTCAACGTGGCAAGAATGCTCGCGGCATCGCTGACTTCGAACTTGCCGGGTGCCTCGACGTTCAGCGTCTTGACCACGCCGTCGTCGACCACCATTGCATAGCGCTGGGAACGGATTCCCATGCCGCGCGCCGACAGGTCCTGCGCGAGACCAAGCGCCCTGGTAAAAGCTGCACTGCCGTCCGCCATCATGCGCACCTTGCCCGAGGTGTGCTGATCGCGCGCCCACGCACCCATCACGAAGGCGTCGTTGACGGACACACACCAGATCTCGTCAATGCCGGCCGCACGCAACGCGTCTGCCTGCTCAACGTAACCCGGTACATGTCTGGCTGAACAGGTCGGCGTGAATGCACCCGGCAATCCGAAGATCACCACGCGCTTACCCGCTGTCTGTTCGCGCACGTCGAAGCTGTTCGGCCCGATCGTGCAGCCCTCGCGCCCGTCTTCGATCAACTCAAAGACGATCGCATCGGGCAGCTTTTCACCCACCTTAATCATGGCCCTGATCCTTTGCATCGATGCGGTGCAAACCCGCACGTCATCGTGTCGCAGTGGAACCTTCTTGCGGCGACAGTCGCCCGATCCGCTTCGCGAATACGAAGAGGGCACCTGTCCTGGCGGCGTTTCTGCTGAAACGCAGCTTCGTTAGCTGTTCCACCCGCCACGCCTGTGCATCCGCCCGCAGGCACGCGCGAACGTGCCGCAGCGAAGGCCTGCCCGCGGTTAGTCCGCCTGCTTGCGCAGGAATGCCGGAATATCGTACGTGTCGACGCCCTTTTCCTGCAGCGCCTGCACGTGCGAAGCCGCCGTATCGCGCGACGTGCGCCACACGGCCGGCGTATCCAGCGAACCGTAATCCGCCACGCTCGTGTGATGCTGTTGCGGAGCATACGCGTGCTGATGCGCGCCGACCGGCTGGTTGTCGGTGCCGGTGCGCAAGAGCGTCATCGGTGCCGATTGCTGCTTCTTCGCCGCACGGCCCAGACCCGTTGCCACGACCGTCACGCGCAGCGCGTCGCCCATCGCATCGTCGTACACTGCACCGAAAATCACGGTCGCATCTTCCGCAGCATAGCTCTTGATCGTGTTCATCACTTCGCGCGTTTCCGACAGACGCAGCGAACGGCTCGACGTGATGTTCACGAGCACGCCACGCGCACCCGACAGATCCACCCCTTCCAGCAGCGGGCTCGCCACGGCCTGTTCCGCCGCGAGACGCGCGCGATCGACGCCGGCAACCGTCGCCGTGCCCATCATCGCCTTGCCCTGTTCGCCCATCACCGTCTTCACGTCTTCAAAGTCGACGTTCACCAGACCGTCCACATTGATGATTTCCGCGATACCAGCGACTGCGTTGTTCAGAACATCGTCTGCGCACTGGAAGCATTTATCCATCTCGGCGTCATCGCCCATCACCTCGAACAGCTTGTCGTTCAGAACGACGATCAGCGAGTCGACGTGATCCTCCAGTTGCTGCGAACCCGCTTCTGCCACGCGCATCCGCTTGCCGCCTTCGAATTCGAACGGCTTGCTGACGACGCCAACGGTCAGAATCCCCATTTCCTTGGCGATCTGCGCGACGACCGGTGCTGCGCCCGTACCGGTGCCGCCACCCATGCCCGCGGTGATGAACACCATATGCGCGCCGCGCAACGCGTCAGCGATGCGCTCGCGTGCTTCTTCTGCCGCCGAGCGGCCCATCTCCGGCTTGGCGCCAGCGCCAAGACCGGTATTGCCAAGCTGGATCACATGCGTGGCGCGCGAGCGCGACAGGGCTTGTGCGTCCGTGTTCATCACGATGAAGTCGACGCCTTGCACGCCGCGGTTGATCATGTGCTGTACGGCATTGCCGCCAGCGCCACCTACACCGACGACCTTGATAACCGTGCCGTTGGTTTCGGTTTCCAGCATCTGGAATTCCATGTTGCCTCCGTCAAGAAAAAAAGTATTGCCGTTCGGCCGTTATTCGGCAGGAGATCGGGCAACCCCCTGTCGCGCGCCAGCCGCCGGCACCAGCGCGTATTTCCGAAAACTTAAAAGTTGCCGAGGAACCAGTCCTTCATCCGCGACAGCACCTGTCCCATCGATCCCGACTGCACCGCGACCTTGCGGCCGCGCATGCGTTGCGCGCGGCCTTCGACGAGCAGGCCCATCGCCGTCGAGAAGCGCGGATTGCGCACCACGTCCGCAAGACCGCCCGCGTATTCCGGCACGCCGATACGCACCGGCTTCAGGAAAATGTCCTCGCCGAGTTCGACCATGCCCGGCATCATCGCCGCGCCGCCGGTCAGCACCACGCCGGAACTCAGCAGTTCTTCGTAACCCGACTCGCGCACGACCTGCTGCACGAGCGAGAACAGTTCTTCGACACGCGGCTCGACCACCGCCGCCAGCGCCTGACGCGACAGCGTGCGCGGGCCGCGCTCGCCGAGACCCGGCACTTCGATCATTTCGTCCGGGTCGGCAAGCGCCTGCTTCGCGATGCCGTAGCCCACCTTGATGTCTTCCGCATCCGGCGTCGGCGTACGCAGCGCCATCGCGATGTCGCTCGTGATCTGGTCTCCGGCGATCGGAATCACGGCCGTATGACGGATCGCGCCTTCGCTGAAAATCGCGATATCCGTCGTGCCGCCGCCGACGTCCACCAGCACCACGCCCAGCTCTTTCTCGTCTTCCGTCAGGACCGCCAGCGACGACGCCAGCGGTTGCAAAATCAGATCGTTCACTTCAAGACCGCAGCGGCGCACGCACTTGACGATGTTCTGCGCGGCGCTCACTGCGCCCGTCACGATGTGCACCTTCACTTCGAGCCGGATGCCGCTCATGCCGATCGGCTCGCGCACGTCTTCCTGGCCGTCGATGATGAATTCCTGCGTCAGGATGTGCAGCACCTGCTGATCGGTCGGGATGTTGATCGCCTTCGCCGTCTCGATCACGCGCGCGACGTCCGTCTGCGTCACTTCCTTTTCCTTGATCGCCACCATGCCGCTCGAATTGAAGCTGCGGATATGGCTGCCAGCGATCCCGGTAAATACGTTTGTGATCTTGCAGTCCGCCATCAGTTCAGCTTCTTCGAGCGCCCGCTGAATGGACTGCACCGTGGCCTCGATGTTCACCACGACGCCTTTCTTGAGCCCCTTCGATTCGCTCTGGCCGAGGCCGATCACTTCGTAGTGACCTTCGCCCTTCAGCTCCGCGACGATGGCCACGACCTTCGACGTCCCGATGTCGAGGGAGACCAGCAGATCTTTATAGTCTTTACTCATAGCGTGCTCATTGCGTGTGATGTTCTCTTACTTCTTGCCCTTGTCGGGTTCGCTGATGAAGCGCATGCCTGCTGCACGAATCGCGAAACCGTTCGGATAGCGCAAGTCCGCATACTCGATATCCTTCCCCCAACGTTGCGTCACCGCCGCCCACGCAGCGGTCAACCGGCGCGAACGATCAAGAAGCGTGTCCTGGTTGCGCTCGCGGCCGAATTCCACCTCCGTTCCGTTCGACAGCTTCACCGTCCATGCGTAACGCGGCGACAGCGTCACTTCTTCCGGCGTCGCGCCAAGCGGTGCAAACCACTTCCTGAAGTCCTGATAGCGCGCGACGACTTCCTTCGCCGTGCCGTCCGGACCGTCGAAGGCCGGCAGCTCCTGCTCGAGCTCGCCCTGGTTCGCGGTGAACAGCTCGCCGTCCACGCTGACCAGCTGATCGCTGCCCCACGTCCCGAGCGGTTTGTACTCTTCCAGCGTGACAGCCAGTACGTTCGGCCAGACGCGCCGCACGCTCGCGTGACGCACCCATGGCATCTGCTCGAACGCCTGGCGAGCGGCATCCAGATCGACGGTGAAGTAGTTGCCCTTCAACCGGCCGACCACACCGGCTCGCACCGTCGGCGAATTGATGTGCTCGGTGTCGCCGTCGATGCGGATCTCGCGCAGCGCGAAACTCGGGCGCTGGATCAACCAGTAAGCGCCTGCCGCCAGCAGCACGAGCACCAGCAACGCATGCAGCGCGTTGGCGGCGAAATTGAGCTGGCGAACGTTGTTCCACATATCTGACGGTCAGTCCTTCAGGGTCAGCGACAGCACTTTCACCACCAGTTCCTGGTAGCTGATGCCGACCGCGCGCGCCGCTTTCGGCGGCAGCGAGTGATCGGTCATACCAGGCGCGGTGTTCACCTCGAGAAAATACGGGTTGCCGTCCGCATCGAGCATGAAATCGGCACGACCCCAGTCGGTGCAGCCGAGCACGTCGAAGGCACGGCGCGCAAGCGTCTTCATGCGCGCTTCTTCGGCCGGCGCAAGGCCGCACGGAATCAGGTATTGCGTGTCGTCGGCGATGTACTTCGCGTGATAGTCGTAGAACTCGCCCGCCGGCACGATCCTGATCACCGGCAGATCGAGATCGCCGGCGATACACGCGGTGTATTCGCCGCCACCTTCGATGCTCTTTTCCACGACAACGATGCGATCGAACTTCGCGGCTTCTTCGAGTGCCGCCGGCAATGCGTCGGCGCTTTTCACCTTGATTACCGCGACGCTCGACCCTTCGCTTGCCGGCTTCACGAAGAGCGGCAGGCCGAGCTTCGTGATGATGTCGGTGGCGCGTGCAGCGTAGTCGTCGCCGCGCAGCACGGTCTCGAACGGCGGGGTCGGCACACCCAGCTGCTGCCACACGAGCTTCGTGCGGAACTTGTCGAGCCCGAGCGCCGAGCCCAGCACGCCGCTGCCCGTGTAACGGATGCCGTAGAAATCGAGTGCGCCCTGAATCTGGCCGTTCTCGCCGTAGCCGCCGTGCAACGCGTTGAACGCACGCACGAACCCTTCTTCCTTCAATGCGGCAAGCGGACGCTCTGCCGGATCGAACGGATGCGCGTCGACGCCGGCATCGCGCAGGCCTTGCAGCACGAGGCGACCGGAATTGAGCGACACTTCGCGTTCGGCGGAATGACCGCCGAGCAGCACTGCCACCTTGCCAAACTGTTCTGCGAGTTGTTTCGCATCCACATTACTGCTCATCTCACACCTTCTCCTGAGCGATACGACCCGGCACGCCGCCGATCGAACCCGCACCCATCGTGATCACCACATCGCCACTACGCACGACAGCCGCGAGCGCGTCCGGCATTTCATCCACCGTTTCGACAAAGACCGGCTCGACCTTGCCTGCCACACGGATCGCGCGCGCGAGCGCCCGGCCGTCGGCGGCGACAATCGGCGTTTCGCCGGCTGCATAGACTTCGGTCAAGACGAGCGCGTCGACCGTAGACAGCACCTTCACGAAATCTTCGAAGCAGTCACGCGTGCGCGTGAAGCGGTGCGGCTGGAATGCCAGCACGAGACGCCGGTCGGGAAACGCACCACGCGCCGCCGCGACCGTCGCGGCCATTTCGACCGGGTGATGACCATAGTCGTCGACCAGCGTGTAAGTGCCGCCGTCCGCTGTCGGCACTTCGCCGTAGCGCTGGAAGCGCCGGCCGACACCGTTGAAATCCGCGAGTGCTCGCTGGATATCGGCATCTTTCACCTCAAGTTCAGTCGCAATTGCAATTGCGGCCAAAGCATTCTGGACATTGTGCGTGCCCGGCAGGTTCAAAACGATGTCGACAGGCGCCGCGTCTTCGCGCATCGCCGTGAAATGCATGCGGCCATCTTTGGCGACGACGTTCACTGCGCGCACCTGCGCATCGGCCGCAAAGCCGTAGCGGATGATCGGCTTCGACACGAACGGCAGGATCTCCTTCACGTTCGGATCGTCGACGCACAGCACGGCGATGCCGTAGAACGGCAGACGGTGCGTGAACTCGATGAACGCCTGCTTGAGCCGCGCGAAATCGTGGCCGTAGGTGTCCATGTGGTCGGCGTCGATGTTCGTGATGACTTCGATCACCGGGAACAGGTTCAGGAACGATGCGTCGGATTCGTCGGCTTCGGCGACGATGAAGTCGCCCGTGCCAAGCCGCGCATTCGCGCCCGCGCTGATCAGCCGGCCGCCAATCACGAAGGTCGGATCGAGACCGCCCGCGGCAAGCACGCTCGCGACGAGCGACGTGGTCGTCGTCTTGCCGTGCGTGCCGGCAATCGCGATGCCCTGCTTGAGCCGCATCAGCTCCGCAAGCATGACCGCGCGCGGCACGATCGGAATGCGCCGGTGACGCGCGGCCAGCACTTCCGGGTTGTCGCTACGCACGGCCGTCGAAACGACGACCGCATTCGCGCCTTCGATGTTTTCGGCGTCATGGCCGATCGCAATGCGCGCGCCGAGCGCGGCGAGACGATCGGTCACCCCGTTGCGCGACAGGTCGGAGCCGCTTACCTGATAACCCAGGTTCACGAGTACCTCGGCGATGCCGCTCATCCCGGCGCCGCCGATACCGACAAAGTGAATGTGTTTGACGATGTGTTTCATTGCTTTCCTTCTGGGCTCGCGCCCGCCACGGTCGCGCATATCTGCGCGACCTGTTCGGTGGCATCAGGTTTCGCGAGCGAGCGCGAACGCTCCGCCATCTCCGCGAGGCTCTCCCGCGTCTGGCTGCGCAACCAGGCGGCGAGACCTTCCGCCGTTAGATCGCGTTGCTGCACGAGCAGCGCCGCGCCGTGGTCGGCGAGAAACGCTGCATTGGTTGTCTGGTGATCGTCTACTGCATACGGGAACGGCACGAAAAACGCTGCCACGCCCACCGCCGCAATTTCAGCGACCGTCATCGCGCCGGAACGGCAGATCACGAGATCGGCTTTCGCGTACGCCGCCGCCATGTCGTCGATGAACGGCACGAGTTGCAGGTTGTCGTCCGTCTTGAGGCCGGCTTCCGCGTAGTTCGCCCGCAATGCGTCGATATGCTTGGCACCCGCCTGATGCACGATGACCGGCCGCTGCGCCGGTGACATGAGTGCCAGCGCGCGCGGCACGACTTCGTTCAACGCGGTGGCCCCCAGACTGCCGCCGACAACCAGCACATTCAACGGCCCACTTCGTTGCGCGTAGCGTGCTTTGGGTGCCAATGTCAGCGCAAGTTCCTCACGAATCGGATTGCCGGTCCATTCGGCATGCGGCAAGGCATCCGGGAACGCGACGAGCACCCGCTTCGCGACTTTCGCGAGCACCTTGTTGGCGAGACCGGCGATTGAATTCTGTTCATGGAGCACGAGCGGACGGCCGCTCAGCGCCGTCATCAATCCTGCGGGGAACGTGATGTAGCCGCCCATGCCGAGCACGACGTCGGGTTTCACGCGGCGCAGCACCGAGAGGCTCTGCGCACACGCGCGCAGCAGGTTGACCGGCAGCATCAGCTTCGTCTTCAGCCCCTTGCCGCGCAGGCCGCCAAACCGCACGTACTCCATCGGAATGCCGTGCTTCGCGACGAGCGTCGCTTCCATTCCAGCGGGATTGCCGAGCCACACGACACGCCAGCCCAACGCCTGCATCCGGTGCGCGACCGCGAGCCCCGGGAACACGTGTCCCCCGGTGCCACCGGCCATCACCATCAACGTGCGCGAGGCTGCGGTCATACCTTGCCTCCGCGCATCAGCACACGGTTTTCATAGTCGACGCGCATCAGCACCGCCAGCGCGACGCAGTTCAGCAAGATGCCCGACCCGCCGTAGCTGACGAGCGGTAGCGTCAAACCCTTGGTCGGCAGCAGGCCGAGGTTCACGCCCATGTTGATGAAGGTCTGCGCGCCGAACCAGATGCCGACGCCCTTCGCGACCAGCCCCGCGAACGTGCGGTCGAGCGCCAGCGCCTGACGGCCGATCTCGAACGAGCGGCGCACGATCCAGTAGAACAGCAGGATCACGACCAGCACGCCGACAAAGCCGAGTTCTTCGCCGATCACCGCGAGGATGAAGTCGGTATGCGCTTCCGGCAGATAGTTGAGCTTTTCGACGCTGCCGCCGAGGCCCACGCCAAACCACTCGCCGCGCCCGAAAGCGATCAGCGAGTGCGTCAGTTGATACGCCTTGCCCTGCGCGTAACGGTCGTCCCACGGATCGAGGTAAGCGAAGATCCGCTCACGACGCCACGGCGACGCCCACACCAGCAAGGTGAACGTGCCCACGGCCGTCGCCACCAGGCCGCCGAACAGCTTGCCGTTCACGCCGCCGAGAAACAGCACGCCCATCGCGATCGCGGCGATCACCATGAACGCGCCCATGTCCGGTTCGAGGAGCAGCAGCGCGCCGACCACGCCGACCGCGAACGCCATCGGCAGGAAGCCCTTCGCGAAGCTGTGCATGTATTCCTGTTTGCGCACCGTGTAGTTCGCCGCGTAGATCGTCACCGCGAGCTTCATGATTTCCGACGGCTGCATGTTCGTAATGCCGAGCGGAATCCAGCGACGCGCACCGTTCACGCCCTTGCCGATATGCGGAATCAGCACGATCACGAGCGCGACGAGCGCAATCAGGAAGAACTTCGGCGCGTATTTGTCCCACACCGAGATCGGAATCCGGAACGTGACGACCGCCGCCACCATCGCCACGGCGAGCGACGCCAGATGGCGCACGAGGAAGGCGTAGTCGCGGTACGACGCATACTTCGGCGAATCCGGCATCGCGATCGACGCCGAATACACCATCACCACGCCGAGGCCGAGCAGCGCGATCGCCACCCATAGCAGCGAGTGGTCGTAATCGAGCATCCTGGAGCGCAGCGGACGCACACCATTGACGGCGCTCGCGAGACCGCTCGCCGTCGAGCGGCCGGCCATCGCTTCTCCGCCAGCGGAACCGCGCTGTTTTGCGAGTCGTGAGCCGAAGCGTTCGGACCAGCTCATATCATCGTCCCCCGTTCAGCCGCGATGTCCTCGACGGTGCTGCGGAACACCGCTGCGCGATGTGCGTAACCCTTGAACATGTCGAAGCTCGCGCAGGCCGGCGACAGCAGCACCGCGTCGCCCGGCTGGGCGAGCGCGCCCGCCGCGCGTGTGGCGTCTTCGAGCGTGGCGTGATCGGTCAGCGTGATGCCGGTGTCGGCCAGCGCGGCGCGGATCTGCGGTGCGTCGCGGCCAATCAGCATGACTGCGCGACACCAGCGGGCCACCGGTGCTGCGAGCGGCTCGAAATCCTGGCCCTTGCCGTCACCGCCGGCGATCAGCACCGCACGCTGCGCGAGGCCGTCGAGTGCAGCGACCGTTGCGCCGACGTTCGTACCCTTGCTGTCGTCCACATAGTCGACGCCTTCGATCGATGCAATCAGTTCCACACGGTGCGGCTCGCCGCGATACTCGCGCAGGCCGTGCAGCAGCGGCGCGCCGGGCAGGCCGATCGCGCGGGCCAGCGCAAAGGCTGCGAGCGAGTTTGCCGCATTGTGCAGGCCACGGATGCGCAGCGCGTCGGCGGGCATCAGGCGCTTGAGGCCGATGTTCGGCGCAGCGGTAACTTCGTGCTTGCGACGGCGTACCGGTTGCGGTTCGTCGGCAGCGTCGCGGTCATGTGCTTCGACGAGCCAGACCATGCCGTTATCGCGCAGCAGACCGTAGTCGCCATCGCGGGTCGGTTCGTTCAGGCCGAACGTGACCATTGACGCAGAACCTGCGGCCGTCGGCGCGAGCGCCATCACGCGCGCGTCGTCGCGGTTCAGCACGCGCACGGTCTGCGGCCCGAAAATCTTGCCCTTCGCCGCCGCGTAAGCATCGAGGCCGCCGTGCCAGTCGAGATGGTCCTGCGTGATGTTGAGCACCACTGCGGCATCCGGCGCGAACGTGTGCGCCGTCTCCAGCTGGAAGCTCGACAGTTCGAGCACCCAGACGTCGGGAAGCGCCGTGTTGTCGATTGCTTCGGTCAGCTTGTCGAGCGCGGCCGGGCTGATGTTCCCCGCCACCGCGACCTTCCTGCCGGCGCGTTCGCACAGCAATCCCGTGAGACTCGTCGTCGTGGTCTTGCCGTTCGTGCCGGTGATCGCAATCACCTTCGGCGCGTAGCCGCTTTCACCGAGCGTCTTCAGCGCCTGCGCGAAAAATTCGAGTTCGCCCCACACGGGGATATCGCGCTCACGTGCCTCGGTAATCAGCGGCAGGAGGTCGGCCGCGAGCGGCGAGAGCCCTGGGCTGATCGCAACCAGTTCCACCCCTTCCAGCAGCACGGACGAAAACGGGCCGCCGACAAAGTCGGCATCGATGCCGTGCGCTTCGAGCCCGGACAGGTTCGGCGGCACTTCGCGCGTATCGGCAACGCGCAGCCGACACCCGTGCCGCGCGCACCAGCGCGCCATCGCGAGACCCGATTCACCGAGTCCCAGCACGAGCACCATCGGCTTTTGCCGATCCCGAAACTTCTCGCCAAACATCGCTTCCTTTCCCTTTCGTTCCTTCGACTGCTTAACGCAACTTGAGCGTGGACAAACCGAACAGACACAACATCAGCGTGATGATCCAGAAACGCACGACCACCTGCGTCTCCTTCCATCCCGACAATTCGAAGTGGTGATGCAACGGCGCCATCTTGAAGAGGCGCCGCCCTTCGCCGAAACGGCGCTTGGTGTACTTGAACCACGTGACCTGCAGCATCACCGAAAGCGTCTCCGCGACGAAGATGCCGCCCATGATGAAAAGCACGATCTCCTGACGCACGATCACCGCGACCGTGCCGAGCGCGCCGCCCAGCGCCAGTGCGCCGACGTCGCCCATGAACATCTGCGCGGGGTGCGTGTTGTACCAGAGAAACGCAAGCCCGGCGCCGCCCATCGCGGAACAGAAGATCAGCAGTTCACCCGCGCCGGCAATGTGCGGAAACAGCAGGTATTTCGAGTAGACCGAGCTGCCCATCACATACGCGAACACGCCGAGCGACGCGCCGACCAGCACGACCGGCATGATCACGAGGCCATCGAGACCGTCGGTGAGGTTCACCGCGTTGCTCGCGCCGACGATCACGAGATACGTCAGCACGATGAAGCCCCACACGCCGAGCGGATAGGAGATCGACTTGACGAACGGCAGCAGCAGGTCGGCGCGCGCGGGCAGCCCCATCGACAGGCCGCTCTTCACCCATGCCATGAACAGGTCGAACACCCGCACATTGCTCGCTTCCGATACGCTGAAGGCGAGATACACCGCGGCGAAGAGGCCGATCACCGACTGCCAGAAATACTTTTCGCGCGACGACATGCCGCGCGGATCCTTGTAGACGACCTTCCGATAGTCGTCGACCCAGCCGATCACGCCGAAGCCGAACGTGACGAGCATCACGATCCAGATGAAGCGGTTCGTGAGATCGCCCCACAGCAGCGTCGATACGGCGATGCCGAGCAGGATCAGCACGCCCCCCATCGTCGGCGTGCCGGATTTCACCAGATGCGTCTGCGGACCGTCCTTGCGCACGGCCTGGCCGACCTTCATCGCGGTCAGCTTGCGAATCACCGCCGGGCCACAGACGAGCCCGATCAACAGTGCGGTGATGGTCGCCATCACCGCACGAAACGTCAGATAACTGAACACGCGCAAGAAGCTTGCGTCATTCTGCAGCCATTGCGCCAGCGCCAGTAGCATGCCTCGGTCCTTCTATTTCAGTGTGCAGCGGGCGCTTCGCCCGCTGCGTTGGGTTGTGGACTCGTTACGGCGTCCACCACGCGCTCCATCTGCATGAAGCGCGAGCCTTTCACGAGAATCGTTGCAGCCGATCCGAAGCCAGCCTGCAGTAAATGCGCAACCAGCGCGGGAACGCCGTCGAAGTGACGGGCCTCCCCGCCGAAAGCGCTGCATGCATCGCGCGATGCTTCGCCCATGGCGAACAGCGCATCGATGCCGCGTTCTTTCGCGTACGCGCCGACTTCGCGATGAAATTCCGGACCGTTATCACCCACTTCGCCCATATCGCCCATGACGAGTACGCGCGGCGACGGTTGCGAAGCAAGAACGTCGATCGCGGCGCGCATCGAGTCAGGGTTCGCGTTGTAGGTGTCGTCGATGACGGTTGCGCCGGCCAGTGCGCCGAGCGCCGCACGCTTGACCTGCAGGCGGCCCTTCACCGCACCGAAGGCCTCGAGACCGCGACGGATCGCATCGAGCGACACGTCCGCTGCGAGCGCGGCCGCCGTTGCTGCAAGTGCATTGCGGGCGTTGTGATCGCCGAGCACCTGCAGCGTGACCTCGACGCGGCCTTGTGGCGTATCGACCGTCAAACGGTTGCCGGCGAACGTACCGGTCACCGCGGCGTCGGTCGTGCGCTCCGCGTTGTTGAGCGCGAAGTCGATGATCGGGTTGCCGGTTGCCGCGACGCGCCAGATGCTGGCGTATGCGTCATCGGCGGGAAACACTGCGACGCCGTCGGGCTTCAGCGCGTGAATCACGCTGGCGTGTTCGAGCGCGACCGCTTCGACGGTCGCCATGAACTCCTGATGCTCGCGCTGCGCATTGTTCACGACGGCGACAGTCGGTTCAGTGATTTTCGCAAGCAGATCGGTCTCGCCCGGATGATTCATCCCGAGTTCGACGACCGCAAGCTTGTGTGCTTCCGTCAGCCGGAAAAGCGTCAGAGGCAAACCGATGTCGTTGTTGAAATTGCCCGCGGTCGCGAGGCGTGCTTCCAGGCCCACGGCGGCCGCGAAAATCGACGAGATCATTTCCTTGACCGTCGTCTTGCCGTTGCTGCCCGTCACCGCGACAAGCGGCATCGAGAAGTGGCGGCGCCAGCCGCGCGCAAGCGCGCCCAACGCAACGCGCGTGTCGGCGACGCGCAATGCCGGCACGCGCCAGTCGCCCGGGCTCCGGCTGACGAGCGCAGCGCTTACGTGACGCGTTGCGACTTCCGGCAGGAAGTCGTGCGCGTCGAAGCGGTCGCCCTTCAGCGCCACGAACAGGTCGCCCGGACCTGCGGTACGGCTGTCGGTCGACACGCGATCAAATGTGGCCGACTCGTCGCCAAGGACGGTCGCGCCCGGAATCAGCGCTGCGGCTTCGCGCAGGGAGAACATCGTCATTCGTCACCTCCGCGAGCCTGCGTCGCACGCGCGGCGAGCGCGAGGCGTGCGTGATCCTGATCGGAGAAAGCGCGCTTCTTGCCCATGATTTCCTGTGTCGCTTCGTGCCCTTTGCCGGCCAGCACGATCACGTCTTCGCGTGCCGCGTGACGGATCGCCTGCAGGATTGCGCTGGCGCGATCCTCGATACGGCGCACCTTCGACGTGTCCTGCATGCCTGCCACGATCTGGTCGATGATCGCGGCCGGCTCTTCACTGCGCGGGTTATCGCTCGTGACGATCACGCCGTCCGCGAGCTTTTGTGCAATCGCGCCCATCAGCGGGCGTTTGGTCGCGTCGCGATCGCCGCCGCAGCCGAACATGCAGACGAGTTCGCCGCCGCGCGCCTGCGCCATCGGGCGCAACGCTTCGAGCGTTTTTTCGAGCGCGTCCGGCGTGTGCGCGTAATCGATCACGACGAGCGGCTCGTCGTTCTGCAGTCGTCCGCCAAGACGCTGCATGCGGCCGTTCACCGGTTCGAGCTTCTGCAATTCGGCAAGTGCGGCTTCGAACGGCACGTCGGCCGCGAGCAGCGCGCCCAGCACGCCGAGCAGGTTGCTGACGTTGAACGCGCCGAGCGTCGCGACTTCGACGTCGGCATTACCCCAGTCCGAAGTCAGATGAAATGCGGTGCCGGTTGCCGTCGCGCGGACGTTCGAGGCCAGCAGCACCGAGTCTGCGGGCGCGTCTTCGCGAGCTTCGAGGCCATAGGCGATTGTGCGAACCTTGCCTTTCACATTCGCGATCAGGCGGCGTCCGGCTTCATCGTCGCGATTGATCACCGCGCAGCGCAGACCCGGCCAGTCGAACAGACGCACCTTCGCCGCCTCGTACGCAGCGAACGTACCGTGGTAATCGAGGTGATCCTGGGTGAGGTTCGTGAAGACGGCGATATCGAACGAGGTGCCGTTCACGCGCCCCTGATGCAGGGCATGCGACGACACTTCCATCGCGATCGCCCGCGCGCCGGCGTCGCGCAACTGCGCGAGGCTGCGCTGCAGTTGCGGCGCGTCGGGCGTCGTGAAACCCGTGTGCACAAGCTGGCCCGGCATCCCGCTGCCGAGCGTGCCGATGATCGCGCAGCGCTTGCCGACCGCCGTCAACGCCGCGGCGATCCACTGGCTACACGACGTCTTGCCGTTTGTGCCCGTGACGCCGACCACCAGCATCGCGTCACTCGGATCTCCATACCAGCCGCTCGCGATCGAACCGGCCAGTTCATTCAGGGCCGGCACGGCGAGCGTCGTTGCCGGATCGATGGCGCCGGTGAAGTTTTCGGGCTGAACGAGCACGGCTGCCGCGCCGCGCTCAATCGCGTTGTCGATGAACGGCCGGTTGTCGGCGCCCTCGACGGCGTACGCGAGAAAGACGTCGCCCGCAGCCAGTGGACGCGTGTCGGCATGCAGATGCGCCGCTGGCTGCACGCGGGCGTGCAGCCAGTTGAGCGCGTCGGCGATCTGCCGGTGCGCGGGATGCCCCGAACGCAGTGCGCTCATCTGACCACTCCAGGACGGTTCTTTGCGCTATCGGCGATCGTCAGCTTCTTCGCCGCGCCACCGGTGGCGAGTTTCCTGGCCGCGGGGGCAGGCGCAGCGGGCGTGGGCGGTGGCGCCGTATCGTCGGACACGACCATCTGCTTGACCGGCATATCCGGCGGCACATTCAGCGTGCGCAGCGTGTCTCCGACGATCGACGAGAACACCGGACCCGACACCTGACCGCCGAAGTGGCTGCCTGCCGTTGGTTCGTCGACCGAAACGGCGACGACGATGCGCGGATTCGGCATCGGCGCCATGCCGACGAACGATGCGCGGTACTTGGATTTGTCGTAGCCGTGGGCGCCGTGTTTGTACGCCGTGCCGCTCTTGCCGCCGACCCGGTAACCCGGCACCGCTGCATCCGGCGACGTGCCGCCTGGCGCAGTCACGGTTTCGAGCATTGCGCGGACCTCACGCGCGGTGGTCGGCGAGAAGATCTGCGGGCCGGTCACCGGCTGGTCGCCCGGCGTGCGGAAGATCGACACCGGCAGGATCTGGCCGTCGTGGGCGATCGCGGTGTACGCGCGCGCGAGCTGGAACAGCGAAGCCGACAGGCCGTAGCCGTATGACATCGTCGCCTGTTCGATCCGCCGCCAGCTGCGCCACGGACGCAGACGTCCCGCCGCCGCGCCGGGGAAGCCGACCTTCGGCGCCTGACCGAGACCGATGCTCGTATACATATTCCACATCTCTTCCGGCTTGAGCGTCATCGCGATCTTGGTCGCACCGATGTTGCTCGACTTCTGGATCACGCCGCCGACCGTCAGCACGCCGAACGCGCTGTCATCCGTGATCTGCGCGCCGTCGAGGACGAAGCGGCCCGGACCCGTGTCTACCAGTGTAGTCGGCGAGACGCGGTGCAGATCGAGCGCCAGCGAGATCGTGAACGGCTTCATGATCGAGCCCGGCTCGAACACGTCGGTCAGCATGCGGTTGCGCAGCTGTTCGCCGGTCAGGTGCGAGCGGTCGTTCGGGTTATAGGTCGGATAATTGACGAGGGCGAGCACTTCGCCCGTGCGGACGTCGATGACCATCGCCGTGCCGGCCTTCGCCTTGAATTTCTCGACCGCGGCCTTCAGGTTCGTGTACGCGATGTACTGGATCTTGCTGTCGATCGACAGGTCGACATCGGCGCCGTTGTGCGGCACGACCTGCTCGTCGACGTCCTCGATGACGCGCCCCATCCGGTCCTTGATCACGCGGCGGATGCCGGAGGTGCCGGCGAGCATCTTCTGGTCGCCCAGTTCGACGCCTTCCTGGCCTTCGTCTTCGACGTTGGTGAAGCCGATCAGGTGAGCGGTGATCTCGCCTTCCGGATAGAAGCGTTTGTATTCTGCACGCTGATAGATACCGGGAATGTCGAGCTCGGCAACCTTCGCGGCGACGTCGACGGGCACCTGGCGCTTCACGTAGACGAACGTCTTGTCTTCGGACAGCTTCGCGCGCAGTTCCTTCTGCGTCATGTCGAGCAGTTTGCCGAGCGCGGCGAGCTTGTCCGCGCCGAGATCGTCCGGTACCGATTCAGGAATCGCCCAGATGGCGCGCACCGGCAGGCTGGTCGCGAGCACCAGCCCGTTACGATCGAGAATCTTGCCGCGCGTGGCCGGCAGTTCGAGTGTGCGCTGATAGCGGCTCTCGCCCTGCTTCTGATAGAACGCGTTGCCCGGGCCCTGGATCCAGAACGCGCGCCCGGCGAGCGCGACGAACGCCATGAACAGCAGGAACACGACGAGCCGCGAGCGCCACATCGGCAGGCGCACGGACAGAATCGGATTGGCAGAAAACGCGACGCTCTTGCGGGTCGTCGACTTTTTCATCGCACACCTCCGCGGCGCGTGGCGGCAGCAGCCGGCGCGGAATCAGGCGCCGACGTCGGCACCGGCGCATCTTCGGCTCTGGCGGCTCCCGGGTCGAGCGTCAGATATTGAGTGCGCCCGGTCGTGGCGGACTGCATCTTCAGCGAAGTCGTGGCGATCTGCTCGATGCGCGAAGTTTTCGACAGCGAGCTCTGCTGATATTGAAGCTGTGCGTAGTCCTGCTGCAACTGACGCTCCTGCGACTGGGCGCGCTGCAACTGGATGAAAAACTGACGCTGCTGGTTGGTCGCGTTGACGACGGAAAGCGCACATCCCATCACGACGATCAGCAGGAAGATATTGAGGCGGCTCATGGCGCGATACGCTCCGCGACACGCATCACGGCCGAACGGGCGCGCGGGTTCGCGGCGACTTCGGCGTCACTCGCGAACACGCGGCCAATGATCCTGAGCGGGGGGCTGGGCAGATCGACGGCACGGATCGGCAGGCGGCGATCGACCGCAGGCGCACTGGCGTGCGCCTGCATGAATCGCTTGACGATCCGGTCTTCGAGCGAATGAAAGCTGATGACCACCAGCCGCCCCCCTTGCTCCAGCAACGACAATGCTGCTTCTAAAACGACTTGCAGCTCCGCAAGCTCTTGATTGACGTGAATCCGTATAGCCTGAAAGGTGCGGGTTGCCGGATCCTTGCCCTTCTCACGGGTTTTGACGACGTTAGCCACGATTTGGGCAAGCTCGCCCGTGCTGACGAGAGGCCCAAGACGGTCGGACTCTGCCCGGCGAGCAACAAGCGCCTTTGCAATCTGAAAAGCAAACCGTTCTTCCCCATAATCTCGTATCACCTCCGTCAGTTCCTGCACCGTGGCCCGCGCCAGCCAGTCAGCGGCAGACTCGCCGCGCGTCGGGTCCATCCGCATGTCGAGCGGGCCATCGGCGCGGAAACTGAAACCCCGCTCCGGATCGTCGACTTGCGGCGACGACACACCCAGATCCAGCAACACTCCCGACACACGCCCTACCCCGCGCTCCGCAACCGCGTCGCGCAGCGAAGCAAAACTCTCATGCACGATTTCGAAGCGCGGATCGGCAATCTGCCGGGCCGTCGCGATGGCAAGCGGGTCCTTGTCGAATGCAATCAAACGACCTGCCTCGCCCAGTTTGCCCAACACCGCCCGACTATGACCGCCGCGCCCGAACGTGCCGTCCACATAGACGCCGTCCGTGCGCGTAACCAGCGCATCGACCGCTTCTTCCAGCAGCACCGTGCGATGCTGCAACTCGTTTCCCATCGCAGGTGCCATATATGTAAACCGCGATCAGAACGTGAAATTCTTCAGCGCATCGGGCATGCCCTGCGCCATGGCCGCCTGTTCCTTGGCGGCGTAGGTTTGCGCATCCCACAACTCGAAGTGGCTACCCATACCGAGCAGCATCACTTCCTTTTCCAGCATTGCAGCCATCCGCAGTTCCGGCGAAACGAGGATGCGACCCGCACCATCCAGGTCGACGTCCGATGCATTACCGAGGAAAATCCGCCGCCACCAGTGAGCGTCCATGGGCAGCGCGGCGATCTTCGTGCGAAAGACCTCCCATTCCGGGCGCGGAAAGAGCAACAGGCAGCCGTCCGGGTGCTTGGTAATCGTCACCCGGCCTTCTGCCTGTCCTTGCAGCGCATCCCGATAGCGCGACGGAATCGACATCCGTCCTTTCGCATCGAGCGTCAGCGCCGACGCCCCTTGGAACACTTCCGCTCTCCCCTGCCGGACGCTGAAGGTCGTCCGCCTGTTCTTAAAAATTTACCCGAAAAGGCCCGGTGAATCACACAAAAATACACTTTCTCACACTGTCTCCCACTTTAGAGGAACGCTAAACACGGGTCAAGGGAGATACGTGCTTTTTCGGCGAATTTTGTTTGCTAGAACAAGGACTTAGCGCCACTAGTTCACGTCACGCTTAAAATGGAAAATCGTTATAAATGAAAGGACTAGTGCAACTTGTGAAGGTGATACGTGAAAAGTGCGGGGGAAACGCGTGGCGCGTAAGCGAACTGAGAAGGAGAAGAAGGCAGATCGGCGGACGATTGTCGGTGGGATGGGTGCGATGCAGCCTTGGGTGCTGTCCCACCTGAACAAGTGACTAAACGTAGTAGGCAGTACGGGTCATGATCTTCGACGCGGCGCGCATGAGCGCCCGGGCGGGAAACGGCAGTTCGATGCCGCCGGCATCGATGGCGGCCTTGCCATGCACCGCTTCGTCGACGCGCATCTGCTCGACGATCGCCCGTGATTCGACGTCCGCTTCCGGCAGCTTGTCCAGATGGCCATCCAGATGGTGTTCCACCTGTCGCTCTGTTTCGGCCATGAAGCCAAGACTCACGCGATCGCCGAAACGACCCGCGACAAGTCCAATAGCCAGCGCGCCGGTATACCAGAGCGGATTAAGCAGGCTCGGCCGGGAATCGAGCGCTTCGAGGCGACGCGCGGTCCACGCGAGGTGATCTTCTTCCTCACGGGCTGCGTGCTCGAATGCTTCTTTCAGGGTGGGCGAGCGCGTGGCGAGTTTCTGGGCCTGATAAAGCGCCTGCGCGCACACCTCTCCAACATGATTCACGCGCATCAGACCTGCGGCGTGCGAACGCTCTTCCGGCGACATTTCGACTGCTCCGACAGAGGGTGGCGGCACCGGCATCGGCCTGGACATCCGCGAGACACCTGTCATTGAGCGTAAACCCCGATCCAACTCGGTAATCAATTCATCGAGCGTCATCCAGGCCTCCCTCAATTCGACGTCTCATCCACGCGCGCCAGCCCCCGCAAGCCTCTGTATTCAGTGACCAAAACTGGCGCATACCGGCTCCTCATCTGACCCGGAATCGCTGGCCAAACTGCGATTCTAGACCATGTTGCGTAAACGAAACAGCGCGTTACACCACGGTCTGCTTTTACTTTGAGCACATTAGGCGTTTTGTTACATTACGTGCAACTTCTCGCGAAGTTAAGCAAGGCAGCGACGCAAGACAACTATTCGCCTTGTTAAAAAAATTCGCAATTCCTTGGAGATCATTCGATGAAAAAGTCGCTTCTCGCTCTCGCGGCACTGGGCGCGTTTGCTGGCGTCGCCCATGCGCAGAGCAGCGTGACCCTGTACGGTATTATTGATGAAGGCTTCAACCTCAATACGAACTCGGGCGGCAAGCATCTGTACAACCTGTCGAGCGGCGTTCTGCAGGGTAGCCGTTTCGGTCTGCGCGGCACGGAAGATCTGGGCGGCGGTCTGAAGGCGATCTTCGTGCTGGAAAACGGCTTTGATGTGAACAACGGCAAGCTGGGTCAAGGTGGCCTGTTGTTCGGTCGTCAAGCTTACGTTGGTCTGTCGAGCCAGTTCGGCACCGTGACGCTGGGTCGCCAATACGACTCCGTCGTCGACTACGTCGGTCCGCTCGAAGCAGGCGACCAGTGGGGCGGCTACATCGCGGCGCACCCAGACGACCTCGACAACTTCAACAATGCGTTCCGCACCAATAACACGGTCAAGTACACGAGCGCGAACTACAACGGCCTAACGTTCGGCGGCACGTACAGCTTCGGCGGCCAAGCTGGCAATTTCTCTGCCAACCAGATCTGGTCGTTGGGTGTTGGCTACTCGAACGGTCCTGTCGTGCTCGGCGCGGGTTACCTGAATGCGCGCACGCCGGCAGCTCCGGGCGGTATGTTCAACACCGCTAGCACGACCGTTCCGGCCGCGTCGGCTGTGTCGTTTGCGACTGCCCCGGTTTACGCCGGCTACGCGTCGGCGAACACATACCAGGTAGCCGGTTTGGGCGGTGCTTACACGTTCGGCGCAGCGACGATTGGCCTGACGTACTCGAACGTCCAGTTCTACGGACTCGGCACGACATTCGCAACAATCTTCAACCGCGGCTCGACTGCTACGTTCAACAATGGCGAAGTCAACTTCAAGTACCAGTTGACCCCGGCGCTGCTGGTCGGTGCAGCGTTCGACTACACGCGCGGCACCGCCGTGAACCGCACAAACGGCGCGCCGACCGAGCACGCCGATTACTACCAGGGCGCATTGGGTGTCGACTACTTCCTGTCGAAGCGCACCGATGTCTACATGGTAGGCGTGTTCCAGCAAGCTTCGGGAACGGACTCGACCGGCAATTCCGCAGTCGCTTCAATCAACAACCTGACCGCATCGTCGAACAACCGTCAGTTCACGGCTCGCGTCGGTATCCGTCACAAGTTCTAATAAGTCGTAATAAAGCGGTTTACCTCAAAGGCGCCTTCGGGCGCCTTTTTTTATGTTCTTGAGGATTGGCTCTCTTACAGGTTGGTTGGGCGGCGGCGATGCCGACCAGTCGTGTGACGAAACCTCCGTCGCAAAAGAAACGGCCCAACGGGTTCAATCCGTCAGGCCGCCTTCTCGAATCTACCGGTCACGCTACGCTTTGGCGTTCTCACGCGTCGGCGTGGGCTGCCAGAAACCCGCTAACCGCCAGCCAGCTTGAAAGTTGTATCGCGAGCGTCGAAAAACCGGGCCTTACGCCCGTCCGTCGCGCAACTCCCGCCGCAGGATCTTGCCGACATTGCTCTTCGGCAACTCCGTGCGAAACTCGATCAGCTTCGGACGCTTGTATCCCGTCAGTTGCGTTTTGCAGAATGAGAACAGGTCGTCGTCAGTGAGCGCGGGGTCCTTTTTGACAATGAAAAGCTTCACTGCTTCACCCGAACGCTCGTCCGGCACCCCAACGGCCGCGACCTCGAATACGCCCGGATGCTTCGCCACAACGTCCTCGATCTCGTTCGGGTAGACGTTGAACCCAGACACAAGAATCATGTCCTTCTTGCGATCGACGATCTTCACGTACCCTTTGTCATTCATGACGCCGACGTCGCCCGATTTGAAGAAGCCGTCCGGGGTCATCACCTTCGCAGTTTCGTCCGGACGGTTCCAGTAGCCGGCCATCACCTGTGGTCCGCGAATACAGATCTCGCCCGGCTGGCCGAGGGGCACTTCATTGCCCTCGTCATCGCGAATGGACACTTCCGTCGAAGGCAGGGGCAGGCCGATCGTCCCGCTGTATTCGGTCACGGTTGCCGGATTGCATGTCACGCACGGCGACGTTTCCGACAGACCGTAACCTTCGATGATCGGTGTGTGAGTTCTTTCGTACCAACGCTTCGCCACCGCTTCCTGCACGGCCATGCCGCCGCCGTTCGCGACAAGCAGCTTCGAGAAATCGAGTTGCGAAAACTCCGGGCTGTTCAGCAGCGCGTTGTAAAGAGTGTTCACTGCGGGAATCGTTGTAATCGCGTAACCACGCAGCGCCCTGATCATGCCGCTGATGTCGCGTGGATTCGGGATCAGCACGCCCAGACCACCGGTACGGATGGTGAGCAGTCCGCAGACGGTCAACGCGAACACGTGATAGAGCGGCAGCGCTACGACCGTGACAAACTGGTCGATATCCGACCGGTTTGCCCGCGCCGGATCCAGCCACACCTGTGACTGCAACACATTGGAGACGAGGTTGCGATGCAGGAGCGTCGCGCCTTTCGAGACGCCCGTCGTGCCTCCCGTGTACTGCAGAAAGGCGACGTCGTCGGGGCCTTGCTGGACGGGCTTGAACGTCTGACGTGCGCCTTCGGCTACGGCGTCATTGAATCTGATGTGACCCGGCAGGCTCCATGCCGGCACCATCTTTTTTACCTTGCGCACGACGAAGTTTACGATGAGCCCTTTCGCGCCCATCAGATCGCCCATTGTCGCGACAACGACATGCTTGACGGACGTTTTGCCTACGATCGTCTGCAGCGTGACTGCGAAATTCTCAAGAATGATGATGGCTTCGGCACCGCTGTCCTTAAGCTGGTGTTCCAGTTCGCGCGGCGTGTACAGGGGGTTCACGTTCACAACGACGTAGCCTGCGCGCAGAATCGCGGCAATCGCGACCGGGTACTGAAGCACGTTCGGCATCATGATCGCGATGCGAGCACCGCGCGGAATCCCTTTCGACTGAAACCAGGCTCCGAGCTTGCGCGACAGCGCGTCGAGCTCGCCATAGGTGATCTGCTTGCCCATGCAGGCAAAAGCCGGCTTGGCCCGGTGTTCGCGAAAACTTTCTTCAAGCAGGGCGGTAACCGACGTGTACCGCGTCGGATCAATTTCTGCTGGAACGCCGGGTGGATACGATTTCAGCCAGATTTTTTCCATGCGGCGTCTCCTCCTTATATTTTCGAATGGTCGTGCTAAAAACGCATCGTAGCATGCGCGTCACGGCGATATTCGCGGAAAATCACCGGGTTAGACGCCACCCTCGAACCGCATTGGCCGCTATCTGCAGCCTTGAGCGCCGCTGTCGCTTGAGCCGCAATCAGGCGCGCTCGACTTCCACCAGACAATCGTAAAAAGTCGCCGAGCCACCGAGGTCCGTCAATGCCTGGCTGGTGACCTGATTGGCGTTCCGACCATCCGGTGCAAGCTTTTTCCACCAGATCGACAGGCCGACAACGAGGCCCTCACGGGCCCGCTCAGTGACGCGGGCGCGTGCCTGCATCGAACCACGATCGTTGAAGATAAGCACCAGATCGCCGTCATTGACGCCACGATGGAGGGCGTCGGCGGGATGAATGTCGAGGTGAGGCTCCCCTTCCGTCGAGCGTAGGCTTTCGACATTGACGAACGTGCTATTCAGGAAGTTGCGGGATGGGGGCGAGATCATCGCCAGCGGATACCGGGCGGCCAGTTCAGGCGCCCCGTCAGCGGATTCATAGGGGGGCAGATAGTCAGGCAACGGATCGCACCCTTCGCTGGCCAGTCTCGCGCTATAGAACTCGCATTTGCCCGACGGTGTACGAAACGCGCCATCAGCGAACGGCGCATCGGGGAGATTCAGCCTGGTCCAGCCAGTTTTTTTCAGCGTTTCCCAGTCGAATCCCTTGAGCACCGGGTCGCTCCAGTGGAACGCGCCTGATGCAACCGCTTCGTCGCTGTCATAAAGCGCCTGCTCCTGTAGCCCCATACTGCGAGCGATGCCGCGAAAGATTTCGGTGTTCGGGCGCGCGTCGCCGACAGGCGGAATCGCCGGCAGATTCACCATTACATGGGTGTGGCCGTACGACTTGTGTACATCCAGATGCTCGAGCTGCGTTGTCGCGGGGAGGAGCAGATCGGCATAATCGGCGGTATCTGTCTGGAAATGTTCGAGCACGATCGTGAACAGATCCTCCCGCGCAAATCCGGCTGCGACGCGCTCCGAGTCCGGCGCGACGGCAACCGGGTTCGAGTTGTAGACGATGATCGCCTCGACCTTCGGCCCGAACGTTGTGTCGCCGGCATGCAGCAGCGCATCGCCGATGCCGTTCATATTGATCACGCGCGGCTGTTTCGCCGGCCAGCCCGGCATCAGATCAGGGCGCTCGAGCGCGTGCGAGTCGACCGGGGCCCAACCAGACGACGACAACAGCAAACCGCCCGCCCGATCGCGCCAGGCGCCGGTCAGCGACGGCAAACAGGCGATCGCCCGTACCGCGTTACCCCCGCCGCGAACACGCTGCATGCCATAGTTCAGCCTGATCGCAGCCCTGTTCGTGCGGCCGTATAGCCGGGCAAGGTCGACGATCACCTGTTCCTCGATTCCGCAAATCTGCGCGACGCGTGATGGCGGATAGGTCATTGCACGCGCTTTCAGTTCACTGAAGCCGAGCGTGTGGTCCGTGACGTAAGCGTGGTCGATCAGGTCCTCAGTGATCAGTACATGCATCATGCCAAGGGCCAGCGCGCCATCGGTGCCTGGCTTGAGCGCAATGTGCTGATGGCACTTTTCCGCAGTTAGCGAGCGGTATGGGTCGATTGCAATCAGACGCGCACCCCGCCGTTTGGCCTCCTGCGCTCTTGTCCAGAAGTGCAGGTTTGACGCAATCGGGTTCGAGCCCCAGATCAGGATGAGTTCGCTTTCTTCGAAGAACTCAGTAAGCATGCCGACGCTCGCGCCATACGTGTACTTGAGACCCGCCGCGCCTGCGGCGGCGCAGATCGTCCGGTCAAGTTGCGATGCGCCCAGTTTGTGGAAGAAGCGCTGTGCGATGCTGTCGCCTTGCACGAGTCCCATCGTGCCGGCATAGCTGTAGGGCATGATCGCCTCGGGTTCACGTCGGGCGATTTCAGTCAGACGCGCTGCGGCCAACCCGAATGCTTCGTCCCAGCTTATCGGCTCAAAACGCCCTTCCCCTTTTCGGCCGACGCGCTTCATCGGCGTCGTGAGGCGCCTCGGATGATGAACGCGTTCCGCATAGCGACTCACCTTCGTGCACAGGACCCCTTGTGTCGGTGGATGATCGGGGTCGCCCGTCACCTTGATCGCCCGCCCATTTTCGACGGTTACGCGCATTGCGCAGGTATCCGGGCAGTCGTGCGGGCAAACAGCACGGGCAAAGTCGGCAGGAGCATTCATTGGGTGATCCGTCAGAGGGGGCGAGGAGCGTGTGTGCCGTAATTTTATTACGTGAGCGCGGCGGCAGTCGTTCCGTGTCGCCAAAAATACCGTTCGGCGTAGAATTGATTTTCCCGGGCTCGAACGATCAAGTCTCGAGCGATATCACGCACAATGAAGCCTAACGCACCATGAAACTGATTCCGGAAATTGAAGCCGCCCACGGCGAGATTCAGGCACTGCGACGAACGATCCACGCTCACCCCGAGCTTCGTTACGAAGAAACACACACCTCGGATCTGGTCGCCAAAAACCTTGCCGCATGGGGCATCGAGGTGCATCGAGGGTTGGGCAAGACGGGCGTTGTCGGGATTCTGAAACGCGGCAGCAGTCCCCGGTCGATTGGTCTGCGTGCGGACATGGATGCGCTCCCGATTCACGAGCTCAACACGTTCGAACACCGTTCGCGCAACGAAGGCAAAATGCATGCGTGCGGTCACGACGGCCACACGGCGATGCTGCTGGGTGCTGCGCGACATCTAGCCAGACACGACGACTTCGACGGCACAGTGGTGTTTATATTTCAGCCCGCCGAAGAGGGTGGTGCCGGCGCACAGGCGATGATCGACGACGGCCTATTCACGAAGTTTCCCGTCGACGCGGTATTTGGCATTCACAATTGGCCAGGAATGCCTGCCGGTCACTTTGGTGTGACTGAAGGCCCGATTATGGCGTCGAGCAACGAATTTCGCATTGAGATCAAAGGAGTGGGGTCACATGCGGCGTTGCCACATAACGGCCGCGACCCCGTCTTTACGGCAGTTCAGGTGGCGAATGGCCTGCAGGGCATTATCACCCGCAACAAGAAGCCGCTCGATACGGCAGTACTCTCAATTACACAGATTCACGCTGGAGACGCGGTGAATGTCGTTCCCGACGAGGCATGGATTGCGGGCACGGTTCGTACATTCACGGCTGAGACGCTGGACCTGATCGAAACACGCTTGCGCAAGATCGCGAAGAGTACGGCTGAGGCTTACGACTGCTCGGTGAACATCAGCTTTCATCGTAACTATCCGCCGACAATCAACAGCAGCGAGGAAACGCAATTTGCGGCGGAGGTAATGAGGGATGTCGTCGGAGCAGAAAACGTCGATGACGCTGTCGAACCCACGATGGGCGCAGAGGACTTCTCCTTCATGCTGCTCGCCAAGCCGGGGTGCTACGCGTTTCTAGGCAATGGAGAGGGCGGACATCGGGATGCTGGCCACGGTGCCGGTCCCTGCATGCTGCACAACGCGAGCTACGATTTCAACGATGATTTGCTGTCGGTAGGGTCGACGTACTGGGTGAGGCTGACGCAGACGTATCTGCTCAAGAAGTGAGCTTGACGGTGCGTGAAGAGGTCACTGCTGCGGTGAGGTCATGCCGTGAAGAAGAGCGGATTCGCGGACGAACAGATCGCATACGCGCTGAAGCAGACGGAGCCGGATACAGCGGCCGCGACGCTGCAAGCATCGCTGCCTGGGAAGCGGCGTAAACGCAGAAACCCCACCTTTTGGGGGTGGGGTTTCCGATGCTGCAGGGGAGCCTGACGATTACCTACTTTCACACGGG